>JAXZEJ010000296.1:0-1098 GCA_037424205.1 bacterium
TCCTGAAAATAAAACAAAACGACCTGCGAAGGCCGTTTTGTTGGGTTTGAGCGTACGCAATTATTTGGCGATGCCGAGCGCCTTTTCAACGTCCGCAAACATCATGTCTGTTGCCCGGAGGCCGCCTTCGGCGAGGTACCACGCGGAGGATGTGAGAAAGACGATGCGTCCGTTCTTCGCGGCATCGGTCTTCTCGACGATCGGATTGTTCATGACGTCTTTCGCGAGCTGTGCGCCCGGGCGGGCGATGGCGGAATCGCGGTCGCAGACGAAGATGAAGTCCGGATTGAGCTTGGCGAGAAGCTCGAACGAGGATTCGCTGCCGTGTTCGGTGTTGGCGCCCTGAGCCACGTTTCTGAAGCCGAATTCGTTGCCGATGAGAGAGGCCTTGGCTTTGTCGCCAAGCATGTTGAAGTGGCTTGCGGTCACCATGCCGATGACGGCGGTGCGGCCGGCCGAGGCTGCGCGAATGCGTGCTGCGCGCGCTTCAAAGGCTTCGCCGGCGGCCTTGGCCGCATCCGTTTTATTGAAGATTTCGCCGAGCTGCATGAGCTTGTCCTTCGTCTGATTCAGGCTTCCGATGTCGTGATTCGACCGCTGGTAGACGACGGGCGCGATTCGGCGCAGTTCGGGAATCTTCTTCGTCAGGCGTCCGCTGATGAAGATGACGTCGGGCTCGCTCGCCATGAGAGCCTCGAGGTCGACCTCCTTGGGCGTGCCGGTGTTGACGATCTTCTTGTCGGCCTGATACTGCCTGAGCCAAGGCAGGCTCGTGGACTTCGGAAGGGCGATGACGCGGTCGCCGAGGCCCCAGACGTCCAGCGTGTCGAGAACGGCGTAGTCGAGGACGGCAACGCGCTTGGGATCCTTCGGGATCACGACTTCGACGGGCGCGTTCTTTTCGTTGAAGGTCCGAACGGCGATGGTGTCGGCGGCATGAGCGGAGAGGACGGGCATCAGAACGGCCGCGGCGAGCAGGGCGCCGACGGAGCGGGAGAGGAGTTTCTTCATTGGTGCGTATGTGTGAAGGCTGGTTGTTGAAAAAGGCTGGAGCGCGTCTCAGTGGTAGAGCGCCATCGGGCGGCCGTCGATTTCGAG
>JAXZEJ010000297.1:0-1905 GCA_037424205.1 bacterium
TCAAAATCGTTGCAGCAAGGGAGACGATCAAGCCGCCCGTGCAGGGAATCCAGGTGCGGCGAACAATCGCCAGAGGACTTGTCTTGGCAAAGCCCGCCATGATGATCACGATGCCCGCCACAGGCGACACAGGACGCATCATTTCGCTTGCGAGCTGCATCATCATGGCAAGATCGACCGGATCGCCGCCAAGACCGGCGGCAACAGACGGAGCAATCGGAACCAGACCGGTAAAGGATGCAACGCCGGAACCCGTCAACAGCGTCACAAGAGCGATCACGGCAGAAACAACCAGCCCCGTGCCGGACATGCCAAGCCCCAGAGACTTCGCACCTTCGATGAGCAGCGCAACGAGCCCCGTATTCTTGAGACCATCAGCAAACAGAGCCGCCACAAAGATCAGCCCGACGACGTTAGTCAGCATGCTCCCCATGCCCTTGAACATCGCGTGACCGTCGGCAAACACCTTGGCTAGATCGCGGCGCGTTGCCATATCAACCAGGATTGCGAAGACCCAACCGATGAACATGGCGGTGCCGACGTCCAGGACGATGGTCTTGTAAACCATCTTGTTGAAGACGAAAAGCAGAACCAGCGGCACAAGCGGCAGCAAAGCGTAGAACCAAGGCGTATCAGCGGAAGCCGTCTTCTTGGCTTCGATTTCAGACAAATCGAAAGCCTCAATTCTGCCTTCCGCCATATCCTTCTTGTCCAGATATTTTTGAACAAGAATATGCAAAACGAGAACTGTCAGAACAGCAGGTACGGCCACCGGAATCTGGTACTGCATGAGATAGGTCATCGGCTCGGCACCGGCCGTTTTAGCCGCCAGAACGGCAATAGCGCTCGACGGAGCATAAGAAATGACAAGCGCTGATGCTATTGCTGCCGACGCGGCAACGGCACTCACGCCCACGCCCAAAAGGAGCGGGAAGACGGAAACCGCGAGTAGCGTGCCGAGGCCTGCGGCGGACGTCACCACCAAGCCGAGGAAATGCCCAAGAAGGAACACCGCACCGAGAATCACATACGGAGCGGAAAGCTTTGACAAGGGCTTCGTACAGAGAGCAACAAGCTTGTTCGTTGCGCCGATCTTGTCCATGTAAGTGGCAAAGCCGCCCGCCACCAGAATGATGAAGCCGGTGGAAGCGATCTGCGACCGAGACAAGGCACGCAGAAGTTCAAAAAGGTCAAAGCCGATCCAGCCCGTGGTCTTTGCGCCGCGAGGAAGAATGTTGTCAACACCGGCCAGAATAGCCAACAAGTTCAGAGCCAGCCCGGCGAAAAGAAGAAGCGTCGTAACCTGAAGCTTTTTAGCAATGCCCCACCCCGTGAGAATCACGACGAGGATTGCAAGATAGGGAAGAAGTGTCTGCATAGCAGCGTCCATAGCAAAATGACCGCCAGCGGGACTTGTCGCCTCCGGTGGTCAGTCGAAGCGATAAGAAGATCAGAAGTAATGAACCATGCCGGCCATGCCCGGTGTTTCGTAAACGATCCCATTGTTGCAGTACCAGGACGTACCGGTCGTGTACGCCTTGAAGCCGGTCACAAAATTGCTCATCTGCGAACCGAAGGGATTCACTCGGTAGGAATTCAAAAGTGCCGTCGAGCCCACCCCGCCCTTGAGATAGCCGACTCGACCGGCGGTCACCTTGCCGAAATCGCCCGAAACCCAAAGCGACGATTCACGCTCCCAAAGGATGCCGGACTTCATCTGCAGATCCCTGCGATTGTCGCCCGTTGCAGCGCTTTTCTTGGAAACCGAAACGCCCATGTCCACGACGCCGTAGACTGAAACGGTCGCTGCTGATGCCGAGGTCACCGCAACGAGAAGCGCCGCAGCCATCAATGCCTTTTTCATAAAGATTCTCCTTGTCCGCCTCAGATAATTACTGAGGCTCA
>JAXZEJ010000298.1:0-7730 GCA_037424205.1 bacterium
GAGCGCGGCCGCACCAATCATCTCAAGATCGTTGGCGCCGTCGCCTGCGCAGATCGCCTGACTGAGCGTGGCGCCCGCCTGATGGCAGAGAATTTCGAGCGTGCGGCGCTTGCCGTCGGCGTCGAGAATGCGGCCGCCTGCGGGCCCGGTCACCGTGCCGTCGAGAACGCCCTTCTCATGATCAATACCGAGCATGTTGCTGAAGTCGCCCGTCATGCCGAGACGCTTGGCAATGGCATGCGTGAAGTGCGTGAAGCCGCCCGAAAGGATGTAGCTCCTGATGCCGTGCGCGTTGCAAAAGTCGATGAGGCGGGCGGCGCCGGGCTGGAGCCTGACGCCGGCAAGCGACTCGTCGATGACGGAGACGGGCGCGTCCTTCAGAAAGGCGACGCGCTTGACGAGGCTTTCGGCGAAGGTGAGCTTGGTGCCGCCCTCCATGGCGGCGCGGGTGACCGAGGAGACTTCCTCGCCCACGCCGTAAAGCGCGGCCATGTCGTCGATGCATTCGTTCTGGATGACGGTGCCGTCCATGTCAAGGCAGATGACGCGGAAATCCTTGACGGAAAGACCGGCCTTCACTTCGAGAACGTCGATCGAGTCGTCGTTCGCAAGACGTCTGGCAATGGTGCGGGAGGCCATCGGTGAAAGGCCGCAGAAGCGCGCCGCATTGGGGCGCGTGAGAACTTCGCCCGCCTGGCATTCATCAGCGAGATCACAGACGAGATCGGGCGTGACGCCGGGGCCGGCAATAATCAGATCGAGCATGTGTTGCCTTGAAAAAGAGACGGAATTTCGAAACTGTATCCCATTGACAACAAAGAAGCAAACCGAAAGGAAACGTGAATGCGGGAGTCCGGCCGGAAGGCCTGCATGTCCGAAAGCCGCTTTCTGACAGGGCCGTAAAACGCCTGTGGGCCTGTGGCGGCTCTGATAAAATGGACGGCCTCTGAAAAAAGGCTTGCCGATAACAATACAAGGCCATTTTCCTCATCATGTCGCTCTTTCAGCTTCGTCAAACGGTTCTTCTTCTGATCACGGCCACCATCTGGGGCCTGAGCTTCGTCGCACAGTCGGTCGGCATGGACCACGTCGGTCCCTTCACGTTCACGGCTTCGCGCATGTGTCTGGGCGCTCTGGTGCTCCTGCCCTTCATTTTCTGGAACCGAAAAAGGCTCGCGAAGACGAATCCGGTCGAGCATGCTTCCCGCACGACGCCCCAATACAAGAAGACGCTGCTTCTTGGCGGCATCGCCTGCGGTCTGTGCCTCTTCGGCGGAGAGTCGCTCCAGCAGTTCGGCCTCGTACACGATACCGAGGTCGGCAAGGCGGGCTTCATTACGGCGCTCTACATCGTGCTCGTGCCACTGATCGGCCTTGCGCTCGGACGCAAGACGGGCTGGATCGTCTGGGCCGCGGTGGCGGTCGCCATCGGCGGCCTCTGGTTTCTCTGCGTGCCGCCCGAAGGCTTCTCGATCAAGCTCGGGGACTTTTACACGCTGCTCTGCGCCTTTGTCTTCTCGCTTCACATTCTGGTGATCTCGCACTTCGTCACGAGGGTCAACGGCGTCGAGCTCGCCTGCGGCCAGTTCGTCTTCGGCTCGATCATCGCCACGACGGCCATGCTTCTTACCGAAACGCCGACCTGGGAAGGCTATCAGGGCGCCATTCTTCCGATTCTCTGGGCGGGCATCATGTCGAACGGCATTGCCTACACGCTTCAGATTGTGGGACAGCGCGGCATGAACGAAACAGTTGCCAGCCTCATCATGAGCCTTGAGAGCGCGATTGCCGTGCTCGCAGGCTGGCTTCTGCTCGGAGAGGTACTCTCCAACCGCGAGCTTTTCGGCTGTCTCTTGATGGCGGGCGCCGTGGTGCTCGCGCAGCTTCCCGCTCCGAAGCGCAGGAAGGCGGACTGAACGTCTTACGCATCCCACCAAAGACGGGCGGCAGGCGGGATTGCCTTGAGAACGAGGTTTCGGCCGGACCGCTCAAGCAGGTCTTCGGCGACCATGCGGCTGATGGCGCGGCTTGTCATAGCGCGTTCGGCGTGCACGAGACTGGCGATGTCGGAGACGGGAATGTCCCAAGGCAGAGCGGCCGGCAGCTGCTTCTCGGTGATGCCGGCGGCGCGGAACAGAACGGCAACGGCAATCTCGACCCGATCATCGACGGAGCAGAGATCGTTGACCAAAACGCCTTCAACCTGGCATTCGGATTTTGCGATGCAGTTAACGAGCAGCGCCCGCTCGCGCTCCGGATTTTCGCTGACCCAGTGCGTGTAGAGCTCGAGCGGAACCGCATAGCCGCAAGTGTCGACAAGCGCTGTAGCCATGAGTGTCATGGCGTCTCGGTTATGGCCGATGGCGCGCACGCTGCCGAGCAAGGTTCTTCGGGCGAAGAGCCCGATCCACCGGAGCTTCTCACTGTCGGTGGTGGCGGAACTTGCAACAAGTCCGCTTTCAATCCAGTAGACCTGAGGTCCGATGCCGAAGTGCACGATGTCCCGGCGATGGCTGACGAATGGCTTTCCGGAGGTCTTGAAAAAATCGGCCACCTCGTCTGAATCAGCAATCATGAGCCATGGGTTTTGGCCGTAAATAGGCGCATAGTGAAAGCTGGCCACTGCCGTCTCCTCGGAATTTGGTCGTTGCGGGCATTTTAATGAAAAAAACCGGTCATCCGCCGAGGCGGACAACCGGGAAATGTGCGTCGAGAATCAACCTGACGCCGATGGGAGAGCTTCCGGAAGGCCGGAATAAAGACCTTCCGGATTGCCATGCAGATTACTTTCCTTCCTGAATGCGTTTCAGGGCATGTTCGGCAGCGTAGCGGCCAGAAGTCATGGCGAACGACGAGGCGGAGCCTTCGCAGCGAAGGTCATAGGAGGAGTCATAAAGACCGCCGATGTCCTGGCCGACCACATAAAGGTTCGGGATCACGTCGCCCTGCGGCGTCTTGGCTTCAAAGGCGGGTGTCACCTGCACGCCGCCGAGCGTGAGGAAGAAGGCGCGGATGGCCTTGAGGGCGTAGTACGGGCCATGGTCGAGGTTGAACTTGACGAGATGTTCGGGCTTTCGGCCGAATTCGGGGTCGTGCCCCTTCTCGGCGTAGCCGTTGACCTTCTTCATCGTGTCCTTGAGATTGTCCGGCGGAACGCCGATCTGCTGAGCAAGTTCTTCGATCGAGTCGGCCTTGAACGCCCAACCGCGCTCCTTGCCGATTTCCCAGGTCTTGGGAAGGGCCTTCAGCGGGGTTCCGGCGAGGACGATGGCGTTGAACGGAAGGACTGCACCCTGATTGATCATGCGATCCATCATGGCTTGGTCAAAGATCGTATAGGAGACGCCGCCGGCCGTCGTCATGGCGTTGTACACGTCGACGAAGACGGAGCCGCGGGATTCATTGAAGAAGCGGCGGCCGGTATGGTCGACCCAGAGCCACGGCTGAGCCAGGGCGCAACGGCCCTGCTTGAGTTCGTCCGGGCCGGAGAACTGATTGATCGGAGGCGTATCGGGAAGGTAAGGAGCGTTGCCGGCCACGGCGTGCATGCCGGCTACACCTGCACCTACGAGGCGGGCCATGTTGATGCCGTCGCCCGTACGACCGTCGACAACCGGACTGCGAAGCCAAATGGGTTCGACCATGCCGAGAGCGGACGAGTCGAAGACGTACTGTGCGAGCATTTCCTTGTTGGCTGCAAAGCCGCCGGTGGCGATGATGACCTTCTTGGCATGAATGATGAGCTTGTCGCCCTTCTTCGTCGTGGCTTCAACGCCGGTCACGCGGCCTTCGGTCACGATGAGCTTCGTGACGCGCGTGTTCGTCATGAGTTCACCGCCTCGGGCCTTGATGTTTTCGATCCAGCGCTTGATGACTTCGGCCGTGCCGCCCTTGAAAAGATGCCAGCACATCAGCGATTCTTCCTTCGGGTACATCGTGCGGATGCCGCGGAGTTCGACGCCCATGTCTGAAATTTCATCGATCGTGCGGGTGGATTCTTCAATCAGAACGCGCAGCACAGCCGGGTCGGCGCGGTAGTGGTGGAACTGGAGGGCGGCGTCAAGGACCTGCTGGGCGGTCGTCTTGATGCCGTGGGCCTTCTGATACTTCGTGTTGATGCCCAGGGAGCCTTCGGGCATGATGCCGGCGCCGCCGAGGAAGGGGAGTTTTTCCAGAACAAGAGCCTTGCAGCCCTTGTTGACGGCTGCGTTTGCGGCGGAAAGACCGCCGAGACCACCGCCGACGATGACGAGATCTCGGGTTTCTTCCTTAACGGCTGCAAAAGCGGACGGAATGCCGGGCATGGCGGCCGCGATGGCCGCGCCGCCGATGAGCTGACGACGATTGAGCTTCATAAACAGTTCTCCTTGTGGGACGCTGTGCTTGTGGAACGCTGTGGTTGCAGCGCCATGTTTTGGTTTTGCGATTCGGTCAAAATCGCGTTGAGAACATGATCTGCTTTGCGTCTTCCTGCGTCTGTGTGATTTCGCACAACGCGGATGATGAAAACCCCAAGATCTAATGGCGACAAGTCAACGAAAACGGCCCGGCGGGTTGATCGTCGGGCCGAACAGTTGGATGGTCGGGCTTTCCTCAGGCGGATCAGACGAGGACCTTTTCCAGACCGCCGTTCTTCACCGTGCGGATGAACTGGTCGCGCCAGTTCGCGCCGAGGATCTGGCGGGCCATTTCGACGACGATGTAGTCGGTGTCCATGTCGGCGCGCTCCTCATAGCGGGAGAGGCCCTGGAGACATCCCGGACACGTCGTGAGCATCTTGACGTGCCCCTTGATGCCGGCCTTTTCCCTGGCCTTTTCGATTTCCTCGAACTTGCGGTGGCGCACCTGGGACGAGATGTCGGGGCGCTTGACCGCAAAGAGGCCCGATTCGCCGCAGCAGCGTTCGGACTGAACGACGTTGGCGTTCGTGAGCTTCCTCACCGTTTCGAGCGGCGGGTTGAGGCGAAGCGGCGTGTGGCACGGATCGTGATAGAGGTACGTGTCGGCGTGGACCGGCATCGTGATGCCGCGCTCAAGCAGGAACTCATGGATGTCGATGATCCGGCAGCCCGGGAAGATGCGGTCGAACTCGTATTCGTCAAGCGCCTTGATGCAGGTGCCGCAGCTCACGACGACGGTCTTGATGTCGAGGTAGTTGAGCGTGTTGGCCATGCGGTGGAAGAGGACGCGGTTCTCGGTCATCATCTTTTCAGCCTTGGCGGTCTCGCCGTAGGCCATCTGCGGATGGCCGCAGCAGCGGTAGCCCGGCGGCAGGACGGTCTGGACGCCGGCATGCCAGAGCATGGCCTCGACGGCGAGGCCCACGTCGCCGAAGAGGCGCTCGGAGCCGCAGCCCGGGAAGTAGAAGACGGCTTCGGCGTCGGCGGGCATGTCGGGGCGTCGAAGGATCGGAATCGTCACCTCGTCCTCGATGCCTAGCGCCGCGCGCATCGTCTGCTTGGGCATGCCGCCCGGGAGCGGCGTCGAGAGAAGATGAATCACCTGGCCCTTGAGGCTCGGACGGCCCGTGGTGTTGGCGGGCTTTTCGCGAATGCGCTCGAGATCCTTGGCGAGATACTTTTCGGCAAGCTCGTTGCCGAGGCGCTGGAGCGAGAAGCCGGCGCGGACGGCGCCCGCATGGAGCGCGCGGACGGCGATCGGATTGACGGCGTCGACGAGCGCGCCGCCCGCGAGCGCAGCCGGATTGAGCTCGCGGTGGCCCGAGCGGTTGAGGAAGGCCTTGACTGCGGTCGTCACCTTGCCGAAGTCGATCTTGACGGGGCAGGGCTTGACGCATCGGTGACAGATCGTGCAGTGGTCGGCCAGGTCGACGAGCTCGTTGAAGTGCTTGAGCGAAAGGCCGCGGCGCGTCTGCGATTCGTAGAGGAAGGCCTCCGTCATCAGGCCGAGCGCAAGAATCTTGTTGCGCGGCGAATAGAGCATGTTGGCTCGCGGCACGTGGGTCGTGCAGACGGGCTTGCACTTGCCGCAGCGCAGGCAGCTCTTGACGGACTGCGAGATGGCGCCGAGGCCCGAGTTTTCAAGAATGATCGATTCGGCGCGGAAGAGCTCGAACGACGGCGTGTACGCGCGCTCGAGGCCGCCGCCGGGCATGAGCTTGCCCTTGTTGAAGCGGCCCTCGGGGTCGATGCGGTTCTTCCATTCTCGGAAGGGACGGAGCTCTTCGTCGGTCACGAACTCGAACTTGGTGAGGCCGATGCCGTGTTCGCCGGTGATGACGCCGTCAAGCCGAACGGCGCATCTCATGATGCGGCCGAGCGTCTTCTCGGCGTCCTGCATCATGCCGTAGTCGTCGGAGTTGACCGGGATGTTGGTGTGGACGTTGCCGTCGCCCGCGTGCATGTGAAGCGCAACGAAGAGACGGCTGCGGACGTGCTTCTTGTGAAGCGCGTGGAGTTCGGCCATCAGGTCGGCGGGGATGGCGTCGGCGAGCTTTTCAAGAATCTCGCGCTTCACTGAAATGCGAAGGCGGCCGTCGCGCATGGCGAGGAAGACCGTTTCGCCCTCGCGGGGCTCAACGTCTTCGGAAAGCCAGGGCGCAGCGTCGGCATCCATGCCTTCGCGCATTTCCTCCCAGCGGGCCTTGACGCGGGCGACGAGGTCGCGGGCGAAGTTGATGCCCGGGCGTTCGTTGAGCGCCGCGCCGTTGAGATGGTCGAGGAAGGCGCCTGCAATGCGGATCTTGTTCTTGAAGGAGAACTCGATGTTGATGCGCTCGATTTCGTCGGAATACTCGCCGAGGCGCTCGAGCGGAATGACAACGTCTTCGTTGAGCTTGAAGGCGTTGGTGTGCTTGGCGATGGCGGCCGTGCGGGAGCGCTCCTTCCAGTAGGCCTTGCGCTCGGCCGGCGTGCGGGCGATGAAGCCGGCGCCGCCTCGGGCGCGGGCCATTTCGCAGCAGCGGTCGGCAACGGCGTCGAGATCGGCCTCGTTGTCGGAGACGATGTCGGCGAGAAGCACCATCTTGGGCATGCCGCGGCCTTCCAGCTTGGCGCGGTAGCCGACGGCGCGGACGTAGCGCCAGTCGATGTGCTCGAGGCCGGCAAGCTCGACCGTCGGATGATTGCGAACGAAGTCGCGCACCTCCACAATGGCGGGCGTCGATTCGGCGACGGTGCTGTAGAACTCGAGACAGACCGTGCGGCCGAAGTCGGGCATGCGGTGAAGAATGAAGGCGGCGCTCACGATGATGCCGTCGGTGCCTTCCTTCTGAATGGCGGGGAGCCCGCCGAGAAGCTTGTCGGTGACGTCCTTGCCGAGGCCCTCCTTGCGGAAGGTGCGGCCCGGAATGGAGAGGCGCTCGGTCTTGACGATCGCGCCGTCGTCGGAAAGCTCGTGAATGTCGAATTCGGCGGTCTCGACCTCGTGAATGCGGCCGAAGTTGTGATTGACGCGCTCGACGCGGATCATCTTGCCTTCGACGTTGACCATCTTCCACCAGACGAGGTTGTCGAGGGTCGTCCCCCAGAGAGCGGCCTTCTTGCCGCCCGCGTTGATGGAGACGTTGCCGCCGATGCAGCAGGCGTCGGCCGAAGCCGGGTCGACCGCGAAGACGAGGCCTGCGGCAGCAGCGGCCTCTTCGATGCGGCGGGTGACGCAGCCCGCGCCGCATTCGATGACGGGATGCTCGCCTTCAACGCCCGGAAGTTTGCGCATCACGGGACCGCTGTGACGGTCGAACTTTTCCATGTTGATGACGGCCGTGTCCG
>JAXZEJ010000299.1:0-6327 GCA_037424205.1 bacterium
CCGTCACGAGCGTGTGGCGCGTTGCGCGGCAGGCGGCTTCGTCGCCCTTGAGCTGAACCTTGGTAAGTTCGAGATACCAGTCGCAGTATTCATTCCAGACGAAGGAGTAGATGGCGTTGGCGGCAACGTCGAGACGATAGTCGGCATAGGCCTGACGGACATCGCGAACCGTCTTTTCCAGTTCGCTCATGATCCAATGGTCGACGAAGGAGAACGTCATCGGCTTGTCGGCGGTGGCGCCGACGCCGCAGTCCTGGCCTTCGACATTCATCAGCACGAAGCGGGTGGCGTTCCAAAGCTTGGTGCAGAAGTTGCGGTAGCCTTCGGCGCGCTTCAGGTCGAAGTTGACGTTGCGGCCGAGCGTTGCATAGGCGGCCATCGTAAAGCGGAGAGCGTCGGCGCCATGTGCGGCGATGCCTTCCGGATAGGTCTTGCGGAGCTTCTTTTCAACCTGCGGGGCCTTTTCAGGCTGGCGCAGACCCATCGTGTTCTTCTTGACGAGGTCTTCAAGACCAATACCCTGAATGATGTCGAGCGGGTCGAGCGTGTTGCCTTCGGACTTCGACATCTTCTTGCCTTCGGCGTCGCGGACGAGACCGTGGATGTACACGTTGTGGAACGGCACGCGGCCCGTGAAGTGCTTGGTCATCATGACCATGCGGGCGACCCAGAAGAAGATGATGTCGTAGCCGGTGACGAGTACGGTGCTCGGCAGATAGAGATCGTACGCCGTGCGGTCGTCACCCTGAGGTTCGGGCCAGCCGAGCGTGGAGAAGGGGACGAGAGCGGAGGAGAACCACGTGTCGAGCACGTCGGCGTCACGGGTGAGCTTCACGCCTTCGCCGGCCTGCTTCTGAGCATCGGCTTCGCTGCGGGCAACATAAACATTGCCGGCTTCGTCGTACCAGGCCGGGATCTGATGCCCCCAGAGCAGCTGGCGCGAGATGCACCAGTCCTGAATGTTTTCAAGCCACTGGCGATAAACACCGCGCCATTCCTTCGGGAAGATGTTGACCTCACCGGATTCGACGGCTTCGAGGCCGACTTCGCCGATGGATTTGCCGGGATAGCGGGTGCCTTCGGGTGCGGGCTTGCTCATGGCCATGTACCACTGGTCGGAGAGCATCGGTTCAACGATCTCGCCCGTGCGGGTGACGCGCGGAACCATGTGGCGGTGTTCCTTGATGCCTACGAGAAGACCGGCGGCCTTGAGGTCTTCGACCACGGCCTTGCGGCATTCATAGCGATCCATGCCGCGATACTTCTCGGGAACGTTGTCGTTCATGCGTGCCGTTTTCGTCAGAACGTTGAGCATTGCAAGGTTGTGGCGGCGGCCGACTTCAAAGTCGTTGAAGTCGTGAGCCGGCGTGATCTTCACGCAGCCGGAACCGAACTCGCGGTCCACGTAGCTGTCGGCAATGACTGGAATCGTGCGGCCGGTAAGCGGCAGAACGAGTTCCTTGCCGACCAGTGCCGTGTAGCGTTCGTCTTCGGGATTGACGGCAACAGCCTGGTCGCCGAAAAGCGTTTCGGGACGGGTCGTGGCTACGACGACGCCTTCCGTGCCGTCGACGGCCGGGTAGCGGATTTCCCACATGTGGCCGTTTTCTTCAGCGCTTTCGACTTCAAGGTCGGACACGGCGGATTGAAGCTTCGGGTCCCAGTTGACAAGACGGTTGCCGCGGTAGATGAGGCCTTCTTCGTAGAGGCGAACGAAGGTTTCGATCACAACCTTGGAGAGCTTGTCATCCATCGTGAAGTAGGTGCGGTCCCAGTCAACGCTGTCGCCGATGCGACGCATCTGATTGAGAATCGTGCCGCCGGAGAACTTCTGCCATTCCCAAACCTTTTCAACGAACTCTTCGCGCGACAGGGACTTGTAGTCGATGCCCTGCTTTTCAAGCTTGCGTTCCACGACGATCTGCGTGGCGATGCCTGCGTGGTCCGTGCCCGGAATCCAAACGGTGTTGTAGCCGGCCATGCGGTGATAGCGCGTGAGCGTATCCATGACCGTCTGATTGAAGGCGTGGCCCATGTGCAGAATGCCCGTGATGTTGGGCGGCGGAAGCTGAATGGAAAAGCTGGGCTTCTTCGGGTCGAGACCAGCCTTGAAGTAGCCTCGTTCTTCCCAAATAGGGTACCAACGCGCTTCAATGTCGGCCGGATCAAAGCTCTTGGCGAGCTCCTGAGTGTTCGTATCAGTCATTGTTAGCCAGTAAAAGGACGATGTAGGGTCTGCGAAAGGAGTTGCGCGGCGCCGCCGCTGCTGCTCGGACAGACAGTATGAAAATTCTATTATTGTCGCACGAATCGAGGGACAAAAAGAAAGCCCGCCCAAGTTTTTCGGGCGGGCAATGGCGCAGGGAATCAGCGTCGGATGATCTTTTCCAGATCCAGTTTGTCAAGTTCGCGGGTGACTGCGTCGGAAACAAGGCCGGTCACGGAGCGTTCAATGTCTCCTCTGACGCGTGCAAGCGCATTCTGAAGAGCCAGATCCAAAGTTTCACGAAGCGCGTGCTTGACTGCAGTCTCTACGGACGGTGCAAGCTGAGCCGCGATGGCCGCTCGTTCGGCTTGAGTGAAACGAACCGGTTGATCGGTTGATTCG
The DNA here is from genome assembly GCA_037424205.1 of bacterium. Lineage (GTDB taxonomy): Bacteria > Pseudomonadota > Gammaproteobacteria > Burkholderiales > Burkholderiaceae_F > Sutterella. The sequence goes on from JAXZEJ010000299.1 coordinate 2,609, forward strand.
GCATTGGTCGGCGAAACGACCAGAGCAGGCTGTTCGGGGATCCGGACGGCAGAGGCTGCTGCAGAGGCAGATTCGTCGGCCAAGGCCTTGACGTCTCGCCAAGTGAGCTTGACGCGGTCCTTGAGATCGACGGCTCGGGAATCAATGACGGGTTCCTTGCGTTCCATGGACAGGGGTCTCCAATGAAAAAGTCGGCTCAGCTTCGACGGTCGTATGCCGCCAGTTCAACACCGGCGGCCTTGTATGCCCGGAAGCGGCTTCGGGAAGCCTGAAGCTCTTCGGGCTTCGTGCTCACCACGTCAATGATGCGGCTGAAGCTTTCGAAGCGCTGCTGCCATTCGGGCGGCAACTGATCGTCCAGAAGCAGAAGTACGTCGGCTTCAAGATCCTCGAGCCGGCTTGACAGACGAATGGGCGTTTCAGAGACCAGCGGACTTTCTGCACGCACGTGCGGCAGGAAGGCCAGATCGTCGAAACGCCATAGAAGCGAATCAAGCTCGCGCAGCCGTCTTTCGTCCGCCGTCCAGACGGCAAGCGTAAGGCCGCGCCGATAGACGGTGCGGGCAACGAGACAGGCGTAGCGAAGCCGGTCCGGAACGTTGTAATGAAAGTCGATCTTCTGCATGAGTGTCATTATGGCCGAAAGGACGCCGTGTGATGCTGTCTTTTACGGAAGGTTGCATCGACATGGTGTCCCTGTGTTTGCCGATTGTCTGGAAATCAGCGAAGTTTCTTCTGCAGGAAGCGCATGAGCATGGGAACGGGGCGGCCTGTCGAGGCTCGTTCACGGCCGGACGTATTTGCGGTCGCAGCAATGTCGAGATGTGCCCAGCGAACGTCTTCGGTGAAGACGGAGAGGAATGCAGCGGCGCTTGAGGCACCGCCGTCGCGCACGCTTGCCTGATTGGCGATGTCGGCAGCCGGCGTCTTCATGAGCTTGGCGTATTCCGGACCGACCGGCATGCGCCAGACATCGTCAAGCGAGTCTCGCCCGGCCTTGACAAGGTCGTGAGCGAGGGCGTCATCAGGCGTGAAAAGACCGCTGTAGGGGGCGCCGAGCGCCACGCAGCATGCGCCCGTGAGGGTGGCCGCGTCAATCATGAGCTCAGGCTTTTGTCTGGCGGTCCAGGTCAGGGCGTCTGCGAGGATCATGCGGCCTTCGCAGTCGGTGTTGAGAATTTCAATTGTTTTTCCGGAGAGGGACGTGACAACGTCGCCGGGCTTGGAGGCGCTGCCCGAGGGCATGTTTTCACAGGCGGCAACAACACCGAGCAGGTTGATGGGCATCTTGGCGCGGGCTGCGGCCATGACGGTGCCGATGACGACGGCGGCTCCCGACATGTCATAGGTCATGTCGGCCATGTTGGCGGCGGGCTTGAGAGAAATGCCGCCGGCGTCGAAGGTGATGCCCTTGCCGACGAGCGCAACGGGAGGCAATGCGGCGTTGGTGCCTCGATAGCGGATTGCAATGAAGCGGGGCGGAACAACGCTGCCCTTGGCGACAGAAAGAAAGGCTCCCATGCCGAGTTCGGCAATCTTATGCTCGTCAAATACTTCGACGTCAACAGACGCCCTGCCGTCGGCGGCGTTAAGCACGGCTTCTGCCAGATGGGCCGGCGTGCACAGATTCCCGGGCAGGTCGGCAAGACCGCGGGCTATGGACATGGCCTCGGCCGTCGCCGAGCCTTCGGCCAATCCCTGACGAAGCTTCTCGGTGACGATGTCGTCGATCCAGAGAATGCGCTTAGTTCGGATGCCGTCGTCATGGTTGGATTTCAATGTCACGCGCGGGGTAAGCGCGTTGAGCGCTGCCGCAGCAAACAGACGCGCAGCGGTTTTGCCGCTGGTTTTGGCGGGAAGCCATTCCTGAACTGCGTAGGCCTGAGCTTCGGCCCAGGCAAAGGTTCGAACGGCTGTGGCAGCGCATTCGGTGAAGACGCGTCGAGAGAATTCCTTTTCTTCGCCAAGCCCCAGAACGGCGAAGCCGTTGGGATGGGCGTCCGTTTCGGCGAGGCAGAGCGTGCTGCCGGCCTTGGCGTCAAAGGCGCCTCGTTCGATCATGCGAGAAAGAAGACCGCCTTCTGCGGCATCATAGGCTGCGGCGGAAGGGGTCAGGGACGGCTTGCCGTCGTTAAGAAAAACACCGGCGATGTAAAGAGCGCCCGAAGCTTCTTCGGGCGAAACGGCCGAGATTTCGGCGGAAAGAAAACGAAGGGCGGAAGTCATTGGTAGGGTCCGAAAAAATGTGCGGGGCATTGAAGCCGATGATTATTCATTCTAACTATCCCTAAGGTCAATGGCATTTCCTCCTGCTCTGTCCCATAATGAAGAGAATTAGCTTTTAGGAGTCTTCCCATGGATGCACAGCCGAAACTCAGACTTTCCCGCCCGACCAACCATCTTGAAGCCGTTCTTTCGTTCTACGTCGAAGGCCTAGGTTTTGAAGTTCTTGACCGCTTCGACAACCAGCAGGGATGGGACGGCGTGATTCTCGGTCATCGCGATTGGCCCTACCAGTTCGAATTCACGGCACGCCGCGACGAGACCGTGGTGCCGCCGGCTCCGACGCCGGAGCATTTCGTGGTCTTCTGCATTCCCGAAGGCGAATACTGGCAGAAGCGCCTCAAGGCGCTCTTTGAAGCCGGTTATCAGCAGGTGACGCCGCCTCAGCTTTATGCTGACGAAGGCACGGCCACCTTCGAGGATCCTGACGGCTACCGAGTCGTGCTTCGCTGCGGCCGTTGGAAGAAGTAACATACCGTGTTTACGGTATTTTCACCCGAACGGCAAAGGTGCAGAATACTTCACCTGTGCTTCGGCAACGAAGTACAGGTGAAAAAAGGTTCCTGGGGGGGTAGCTCAGCTGGGAGAGCGCTGCGTTCGCAATGCAGAGGTCGGGAGTTCGATCCTCCTCCTCTCCACCAAAGACCTTTAAGAAGTCCCGTACGGTTTTGCCGTAGCGGGATTTTTTTTCGCGCATGAATTGTGTTCCGTTTTTCCAGGAATGGCTGATGAGTGCATTCCTGGCTAATGTGACGGAGATTTTTCGGAGAGATCGCATGGCTGACGAAAATGATGACGACGAGGTCAAGCTTCCGGGCCTCCCGCCCAATACGAAGAACTACATGACGCCTGCCTGCTACAGGAGGCTGCTTGACGAGCGCGAGCATTTGGTAAACGTTGAGCGTCCGGAGGTCGTCAATGTTGTTGCCTGGGCGGCGAGCAACGGCGACCGTAGCGAGAACGGCGACTATCAGTACGGCAAGCGTCGATTGCGTGAAATTGACCGCCGCATCCGCTTTCTGAACAAGCGCATAGAGTCGGCCGAAGTCGTGGATCCGGATTCGCGTCCGCCGACGGATCAGATTTTCTTTGGCGCAACCGTGCTTTACTGTGACCAGAACGGTGAGGAGCACAAGATCCGCATTGTCGGAATCGATGAGGCGGATGCCAATCATGGCGATGTGAGTTGGATCAGTCCGATCGCCCGTGTTTTCCTGAAGGCGCGCGAAGGTGACGAGGTGAAGCTTCCGACGCCCGCAACCGTGACGCATCCTGCCGGTGTGGAGACGTTGGAAATTCTTGAGGTCACGTATACGAGCAAACAGCCTCACTGATGAGTGAAGGGCGCAAAAAAGGCCGGAGCTGCAGAAGGTTCCGGCCTTTTTGCGGTGTGCCAGGCATGGGCACAATCTAACGGGTGGAAGTCCCGAGCGCAG
>JAXZEJ010000300.1:0-10487 GCA_037424205.1 bacterium
CTACTGGATCAGGAACCGTTCGTAATGTTCAAGAAGATGATTCTTTCCGCCGCACTTGCCTTCGCATTCTGCGGCGCCTCGACCTCCATGGCCGCCTGGCCGGTTTGGGATGAGTTCCGCACGGACGCCGTTGACAACGGCCGCGTCGTCGACAGGAGCGACGATCGCAAGGTGACGACGAGCGAGGGCCAGTCCTACGCCATGTTCTTCGCGCTTGTCGACGGTGATCGCGTTACCTTTGACGGTCTTGCTGCCTGGACGGCCGACACCCTGTCGGCCGGTGATCTCACCAAGACGCTGCCGGCCTGGCTCTGGGGCCGCAGAAATGACGGCAGCTGGGGCGTGATCGACACGAACAATGCCACCGACTCCGACATGTGGATTGCCTGGTGCTTCCTTGAGGCCGGCCGCCTCTGGAAGTCCGAGGATTACACGAAGAAGGGGCTGGCGATGCTCGAGCTTCTCAAGAAGGAGGTTCGCAGCGTTGACAATCTTGGCCGCGTCGTCCTGCCGGGCCGCGTCGGCTTTGAGGAAAAGGGCATCGTGAAGCTCAATCCGAGCTACTACCCGCTCTTCATCTTCAAGCGCTTTGCGCTTGAGGATGCGTGGTGGAACGAGGTCTACGAGGGGTCGCTTCGCGTTCTTCTGAGATCTTCGCCTGCGGGTATCGCGCCCGACTGGGCGCTCTTTGACAAGGCCGGCCGTCTTGTCCCGCCCGACGGCGCCGATTATGAAATCGGGAGCTACAACGCCATCCGCACCTATCTTTGGGCGGGCATGATGTCGCCTGCCGATCCCAATCGCAGGATTCTCATGAAGCACTTCAGCCCGATGGTTGAGGCAACGAAGGCGCTCAACATGCCGCCGGAAAAGATTCATACGGTGAATCTGACGGTCAACGGCACCGGTCCCTTCGGTTTCGGCGCCTGTTTGATTCCCATGCTCGGCAATGACCGGACCGCAGGCCTTGTGCGCAGCGTGGTCGACTCAAGAATGCTTTCGGGCGACAGCTACTATTCGAGCGTGCTTGCGCTCTACGGCCGCGGCTGGGATGAGGGACGCTTTGCGTTCGATGCCGACGGCCGCCTGATTTTTCCCAAGGGACGCTAAGAAATGCAGACCGGAACTGAAAGAAATGCCGCCCCCCGCTTTGCGGGACTGGGCATCTGGAACGTCTACTTCATCATCGCCTTCGGGCTTGCCGCCTTCGGATATATCGAGCTCAATCTTCTGGGCAATGCACTCCTGATGGCATGGCTTCTGCTGCCCGTCGGCCCCAAGTGGCTTCGCATTGTGCGCGGCGTTCTCGGATTCGCTGCGGCTGCCGTGCTCCTGTATTCGGAAAGCTGGCTGCCGGGGCTCGACAGCATGCTCGCCAACAAGGGCGGCATTGCGGGCTTCTCGCTTCTCTACATGGCCGAGTTCGCGCTCGACTTCATCAATGTAAAGATGCTGGGCTGGTGCCTGCTCGCCTTCCTCGGCTACTTCCTTGTGCGCCGCTATCTGCGAGTGACGTTCTTTACGATCGTCTATTTTTTCTGTGCGGTTGCGATGCCGTGGGTGCAGGCTATTCTGCCCGATCGCTCACCCGTCGTGACGGCTGACGGGAGCGTTCAGTCTGTCGAATCCGCTTCGGCTCCGAAGGCCGGCAATGCGGACGCGAAGACCGTGGGCGAGTGGTACGACGCCTTCCTCAATTATGAAAAGGATCGTCGGGCACGCTTCCCGAACGGGCTTTCCGAAAAGGACACCCCGTTCGACATTCTCCTGTTGAGCATCTGCTCGCTCTCGAACGACGACCTTGCGGCTTCCGAACTTGATCAGCATCCGCTCTTCAAGGAATTCAACGTTCGCTTCGATTCGTTCAATTCGGCGACTGGCTATTCCGGTCCGGCTCTTCTTCGCCTTCTCAACGGCGCCTGCGGCCAGCCTTCGCACAGCGACCTTTACGGCGAACGCCGTCCGGAGTGCGAGCTTATGTCCAGGCTCAGCGCGCTCGGATACTCGCAGCGTCTGCTCATGGACCATTCGGGCGAGTACGACAACTTCCTGCAGGCGATTCGAGACAAGGGCGGCGTCACCGCCTCTCTCGACAAGACGAAGTTCCCGGTTCGCTACATGGGCTTTGACGATGAGGAAATCTCGAACAGCCTTTCGGTGCTGCGCCATTGGCAGCGAACGCAGGTGCGCTCGAAGGCCGGCCGTACGGCAACCCTCATCAACTTCATCGGCCTTCATGACGGCAACCGCCTGCCCGGTCGAGGCCGTGCCGAACCCTTCAAGCCGCGAGCCCAGGAGATGTTCGACAACATTCGCACCTTCCTGCGCGAGCTTGAACGTTCTGGCCGCAAGACGATGGTCGTGATCGTGCCCGAGCACGGCGCGGCGGTTCGAGGCGACAAGATCCAGGTTCCGCGCCTGCGCGACATACCGACCATGCGCATTACGCGCGTCCCGGTCATGGTGAAGTTCGTGGGCGTCAAGGACCTGCCCAAGGAGCCCATCCACGTGACGGGCAATACGAGCTATCTGGCGCTCTCGTCCCTGATCGGCAAGACGCTTGAGACGAACTACTTCTCCAAGAAGGGCGGCGCCGTGCCGCTGGAGGAACTCGTGCATGATCTGCCGCAGACGAATCCCGTGAGCGAGAACGGCACCGTTCAGACGCTCGAATATCAGGGAAGGGAATACTTCCGCCAGAACGGCGGCGAGTGGAAGCCCTACGGCGGCTGATTTTGATGAGTTGACATGACAAAGCCCGCGTGCACGAGTGCAGCGGGCTTTGCTTTTGAGGATGAATCGTCCGGCTCGACATCAAGCCGGACGAGGTTGGGCTACTTCACCGACCAGCGGATGTCGGATGCGACGCCTTTGCGGACTTCGCCGGGCTTGACGCCTCGGAAGTCGTTTTCGGCCTTGCAGCCTTCGGCGACGGCGGCCTTCACCTTGTCGGCCTGAGCCTTGAGAGAGGCCTTGTCGCCCGAGATCGTGACGACGAAGTCGGCGGACGATGCGATGGAGTTGATGAGTTGCCGCCCTGAATGTCGGAGACGACGGCGTCGGGTGCGGCCTTTTCAATCAGCATGATGCTGCGGGCGGCAGCATGAACGGCGTTGACGTTGCCGTAGTTGCCGTTGGAATGGCCGCCTGGGCCGAGGATGGAAACGGCGAGCGTCTGGTCGGCAGCCATCGCGCCGGCAGCGGCTGCGGCAATGATGAGCGCCGCAGCGGGACGAATGAGCGTACGGATGTTGAGCATGTCGGCGCCTCCTTACTTGAACATTTCTTCAGTCGTGCGGTTGCCCATCGGGCCCACATTGGGCTCGACGACGCGGCCGTCGGTCAGGTTGTAGCCCGAGGCGAGAAGGCCCATCATCAGGAAGCGGTAGACGCGCTTGCCTTCATCAACGCCGTTGCCAGGGATGCCCCATTCATACCACGTATGGCCGCCACCGCCGCCGGCGTTCGTGCCGAGATTGGTGTTGACGGTGGGCACGCCGACTGCGGCGGGCACGTTGTCGTTAAGCGAGGCAGCACCTTCCGGGATCTTGTCGATCACGTCAATGCCGGCGGTCTTCGAAGCCTGCCAGAGGGCCTGCATGGCGATGTCGTTGTAGTGCGGGCGCTGATAGGCCGGACGGTCGCCGAACCAGACAAGCTCCATCCTGACGGCGTTCTTGTCGCCTGCCTTGAGGCCGTACTTGGCGTTTTCGGCGTCAAGCGCCTTCTGGAACTGGGGCTCGATCTGAGCACGGATGGCGGAGAGCGGAGCCTGCGTCGGACTGCGCATGTCGACCATCAGCGTGCAGGCCGTCGAGCGGTTCTTCGGGCCTTCGCACTTGGCCACGCCGACCGTATAGGTCGTGCGTTCGGCGGACTTGTCGGAGTCCCAGGGCGTCTTGAGGTTGGCAATCGCGGCGACCGCACGGCTCATGGCCATGGCGGCGGACGGACGCTTGTCGCCCGGCTTCCAGCCTTCGGGTTCGACGTACTTCATTTCGAAGCGGTAGGAGCCCAGATAGTTGACGATGGCGGAGCCCGGACCCGTGCAGTCGGCGCCGAAGTTGGTGACGATGTTGAGCGCGTTGTTGCCCTTGCCGGCGTCCTGGCTGTAGCCGTAGAGCTGCTTCATGCCGCAGAGGTTGCCCTTCCCTTCCTCGCCCGTCGTGCCGCAGACCCAGATGTCGTAGACCGGACGGATGTTGTGCTTCTTCATGAGCTTGGCGACCTGCATGACGGCGACCGTGTTGATCATGGCGTCGTTGTAGCCGGGCACATAGATGCGGTAGGCGTCCTTCGCCTTGGCGTCCTCAAGGTTCTGGTAGCGCTTGTAGGCCTTCTGCCAGACTTCGTCCTCGATCACCTTGCCGTTCTTGTCGAAGTGGACCTCGAGCGGAAGATTCTTGAGTTCGTCGCGGGTCTTGACGACGGGATCGTTGACCTTCTGAAGCTTCACGGGTTCGTACGGTGTTGCGGCGGGCGGAAGCACGGCCGGATTCACCGTGTCGATATGGCCTTCAAGAACGACCTTCGGAAGCTGGCCTTTGTAGGTCACGGCATCGGGACGGGCGCCGTAGGTGCCCGGAATGCGCACGCAGACGCTGTAGACGGGCTTGCCGTCGACGGTCTGAATGCCTGCACCCTTCAGGAAGCCGTCGGAGCGGGTCATGATGTCTTCAGGCGCAAAGCCCCATTCCTCGACGAGGCGGCGTGTGATTTCGGCCTGGCGGCGCATTTCATAGCGGGACGGCGAGGCGATGCGGGCGAGTTCAAGAAGCGTGTTGAAGCGCCATTTCTGGGCTTCTTCGCTGGTGGCTTCCTTGAGCAGAGCCTGCATGGCGGGGTCGGCGTTGATGAGCGCCGCGCCGGCGGAGACGCCATCGGAGATGACGGGAACGGCGGCGGAGGCTGCAAAGGCGGCAGAGCAGAGGGCCGCTGCGAGTGCTGTGGGAACGAACTTAATCAAGGTTCTTCTCCTTATGACGGCCGAAATAGCTTGGGGAGCAGCGTCGGTCCGGGCGTCGCGAGCTTTTCGGCGAATAAGACAAGTGTATGCAGTTTTTAGGCGATTTTTCTATTGAGGTTAACTCCTAGAGGGGCAATTTGAAGAGAACAAAAAGACCGGGCCCGCGTCTCGTGGCGAAACGCGGGCCCGGTCATGGACTTGCAAGTTGAGGAGATTACTTGAATGTCCATCGGATGTCGGCGGCAATGCCGTCGCGGAGTTCACCGCTCTTGATGCCGCGGAAGGTGTTTTCAGCCGTGCAGCCTTCGGCAACGGCGGCCTTCACCTTTTCAGCCTTGGCCTTGAGCGCGGCGTCGTCGCCTTCGAGCATGACGCGGAAGTTCGCGTAGGCTGCGATGGAGTTGACGGAGTTGCCGCCCGTGATGGCCGTGACGACGGCATCGGGAACGGCCTTCTCGATCAGCATGACGCTGCGTGCGGCGGCGTGAACGGCATTGACGTTGCCGTAGTCGCCGTTAGAGTGGCCGCCCGGGCCGATGATCGAAACGGCGACGGACTGGGAGCCGGCCATGGCGCCGGCGGCTGCAGCGCTCAGAAGAAGAGCGGCAGCGGGACGAAGGAATTTGCGAATGTTCTTCATGATGGCGCTCCTCTTACTTGTAGATTTCTTCCGTGGTGCGGTTGCCCATCGGGCCGACGCCCGGTTCGAGCACCTTGCCGTCGGTCATGTTGTAGCCGGAGGCAAGAAGGCCCATCATCAGGAAGCGGTAGATGCGCTTGCCGGCATCAATGCCGTTGCCCGGAATGCCCCATTCATACCAGGTATGACCGCCGCCACCGGCGGCAACGGTGCCGACGTTGACGTTGACGGTGGGCACGCCGACTGCGGCGGGCACGTTGTCGTTAAGAGAGGCGGCTTCTTCCGGAATGGCTTCGACGACGTCGATGTCGGCGGTCTTCGAAGCCTGCCAGTAGGCCTGCATGGCGATGTCGTTGTAGTGCGGTCGCTGGTAGGCCGGACGGTCGCCGAACCAGACGAGTTCCATCTTGACGGCATTCTTGTCGCCGGTCTTGACGCCGTGCTTGGCGTTTTCAGCATCAAGCGCCTTCTGGAATTCGGGTTCGATCTGAGCGCGGATGGCGGAGAGCGGAGCCTGTGTCGGGCTTCGCATGTCGACCATCAGCGTGCAGTTGGTGGAGCGGCTCTTGGCAGGATCGTCGCAGGAGGCGACGCCGACCGTGTACGTCGTCTTTTCAGCCTTCTTGTCGAGGTCCCAGGCAGTCTTGAGATCGGCAATCTTGGCGATTGCGCGGCTCATGGCCATCGCGGCGGACGGACGGGCTTCGCCGGCCTTCCAGCCTGCAGGTTCCGTGTACTTGATTTCGAAGCGGTAGGAGCCGATGTAGTTGACGATGGCGTCGCCCGGCATCGTGGAGTCGGCGCCGAAGTTGGCGACGATGTTCAGAGCATTGTTGCCCTTGCCGGCTTCCTGGCTGTAGCCGTATAGCTGCTTCATACCGCAGAGGTTGCCCTTGCCTTCCTCACCCGTCGTGCCGCAGACCCAGATGTCGTAGACCGGACGGATGTTGTGCTTTTTCATGAGCTTGGCCATCTGCATGACGGCGACCGTGTTGACCATGGCGTCTTCAAAGCCCGGAACGTAGATGCGGTAGCCGCCGTTCTTCTTGGCTTCTTCGAGGTCGTTGAAGTGGCGGTAGGCCTTCTTCCAGACTTCGTCTTCAATGATCTTGCCGTTCTTGTCGAAATGAACTTCAAGAGCAAGCGCCTTGAGTTCTTCGCGGGTCTTGACGATCGGGTCGCCGGCCTTCTGAAGCTTGACCGGTTCGTACGGGGTTTCTGCCGGCGGGAGGACGCCCGGGTTCACCGTGTCGATATGGCCTTCAAGGACGACCTTCGGGAGCTGGCCCTTGTAGGAGACGGCGTCGGGACGAGCGCCGTAGGTGCCCGGAATGCGGACGCAGACGTTGTAGACAGGCTTGCCGTCGACGGTCTGGACGCCGGCGCCCTTCAGGAAGCCGTCGGGACGGGTCATGATGTCTTCAGGTGCAAATCCCCATTCTTCAACGAGACGGCGGGTGATTTCGGCCTGACGGCGCATTTCGAAGCGGGACGGCGAAGCAATGCGGGCAAGTTCAAGCAGCGTGTTGAAACGCCACTTCTGGGCTTCCTCACTGGTGGCTTCTTTCAGCAGAGCCTGCATGGCAGGGTCCTGGTTCATGAGTTCGGCGTGCGTCGCGATCGTATCGGAAACGACGGGAACGGCGGCGGAGGCTGCAAAGACAGCCGAGCAGATGCTCGCGGCCAGAAGGCTGGGCACAAATTTCATTTGTTTTCTCCTCGTTTGGAATGCGGCAGGGTGGCTTTTGGGCCGTCTGGCGAAATTGGTCCGGTCGGACGGCTCTGCCGCATCGCAGTAATCAAGTCTATGAAATGTTGCTTTAAAGTCCAATTGACGAAAACGACTATTGATTTTGTGACTTATAGGAGAAAACCATAAGGTAGAAAGACGGTTGACAAGACGAAAAAAGCCGTCGCTTTTCGGCGACGGCTTTTCATGGGAAGCTTTTCCCGGGTGTCAGTGCTGCGTGCTTTCGCTGTTCTGAGCCTCGGCTTCAGCAGCTTCGGCAGCCAGCGCGGCGGCGATGTCGGCCTGGATCGGGTTCGGACGGCCGGTCCACCAGCAGTAGAAGCCGTAGGCGAAGCCCGAGAGGGCGTAGATGCAGAAGAGCACGAAGACGGAGAGCGAGGTGTTGCTCGAAATCACGATGAAGAGGAGCGCGAACACCACGACGAACCAGAACGGGATCGTGCGGACGACGGCGTAGCTCTTGCCGGAGAAGAACGGAGCGTTGGAGACCATCGTCAGGCCGGCGTACAGGGTGACGACGGCGGCGATTTCGCTCTGGTAGGGAAGAAGCCAGTCGGGGAGCTTGCCTTCAACGCCGAGCCAGACGAAGCCGCAGACGAGTGCAGCGGCTGCTGGGGAGGGAAGGCCCTGGAAGTAGTTCTTGCTCACGACGCCGACGTTGCAGTTGAAGCGTGCAAGGCGAAGGATCGCGCACAGGCAGTAGATGAAGGCGATGGCCCAGCCGAGCTTGCCGAGGCCCTTGAGCGTGTACTCGTAGACGATGAGGCCCGGAGCGACGCCGAAGCTGACGGCGTCGGCGAGGGAGTCCATCTGGACGCCGAATTCGGACTGGGTGTGCGTCAGGCGGGCGACGCGGCCGTCCATGCCGTCGAAGAGCATGGAGAAGAAGACCGCGATGGCGGCGTAGTAGAAGTCGCCGTTCATGGCGGCGATGATGCCGTAGAAGGCTGAGAAGAGCGCCGCAGCGGTGAAGGCGTTCGGAAGAACGTAAATGCTCTTGCTCTTGACCGTGCTGAGGCGTCGCTGGCCGATGGAGGCCAGACTTTCGCGATGGTATGCGTTGTTGTTGCTCATCTTCTCTTGGGTAAATGATTCAGTTCTTCGAATGACGGCGGGAGGAAAAATCCCGGGCATCTCCGCGTCGGCAAAAGCCGTTGGCTTCGCATGAAGGCAGGAAAAAGCATCCTGAATGCCGCATGCCGGAAGCAGTCGACCTATGATCTTAGCAACTTTTGGATGCCCGATCCATAAAAAAGCGGGAGGACTCCCGACCGGAGACCTCCCGTACGCGTAAGCGAACGTTGCCGCTTGACGGTTAAATGATGTCAACCTTGATGGAGCCGACGCCGTTGACGCCGCCTTCGAGGTGGTCGCCGGGGAAGACCTTGTCGGCGCCGCCGCAGGTGCCCGTGAAGATCATGTCGCCGGGCTGGAGCTCCCAGAACTGGGAGAGCTGAACGATCGTTTCAAGAGGCTGGACGATCATGTTGGACGTGCAGCCGCCCTGGCGCTTCTGATTGTTGACGTAGAGCCAGAGGTCGGCCGGCGCGGGCATCGGACAGCGGTAGGCCGGACGAACGTAGCTGACGGGGGCGGCCTTTTCGAAGGACTTGGCGCGCGCAAAGTCGTTGCCGCCGGACGGGAGCTTCTGGTCGCCGAGCGTGAAGTCGATGCCGACGCACCAGCCCCAGACGGCTTCGGCCGCCTGTTCGAGCGTGAGGTTGCGGCCGCCCTTGCCGAGGCAGGCGACAAGCTCAATCTCATGCTTCATGACCTGAGTCTGCGGCGGCATCGGAATCTTGGCGCATTCGCCGTCGGCCACCGGCACCACCGTGTAGCAGTCCTTCATGAAGTAGAAGGGGGTGTCCTTCGTCGCCGCGCCCGGTTCGGCGTAGTTCTTGGCGATGCCGAAGACGCGGCGGATCGGGAAGTAGGAATAGGTTTCGTCCTGAACGGGCACGACGGCCTGCTGGGGCGGAGCAAATACAAAGGACATGAAGTGCCTCCGAAATAGGAGAAAGAAAAAATTATATACGTGAATATAGCAAATTCTTCGCGGTGAGCGGTTCACGACAGAGAATTGTGCGTCTTTTCGGGATCGGGCTCAAGGCTCCTTGATGCCGGCGATGCGGTTGGCGAGCATGGCGACGGCGGCGCCGTAGAAGTAGCTTCGGTTGTAGCGCAGAACGGCGGAGAAGTTGCGCGTGCCGATGTACCACTTCGTGATGCGCCGGCCCTTGCCGTCGAGCTGCGGCAGGTCAACGAGCAGAACAGGCTCGTCGTCCGGGAGCGGGAAGTGTTCGCCGAAGCGCACGCCCGCCTTGCGAAGGCCTTCGACAGTCGCGTGGGCGGCGATCCCGCCCGAGCCGGTGGCATCGAAAATCCCGGCGTCCGCCTTTGCGGGATAGAGCAGGCCGCGGCCGGAGACCCATCCGTGGACCGTGAGGAAGTTGGCGACGGAGGCGATGGCGTCGGGTTCGCTCCCGACCAGATCGATCCTGCCGTCATTGTCGCCGTCCGCGCCCCATCGGTTGAGCGAGCTCGGCATGAACTGGCCGTAGCCGATGGCGCCGGCGAAGCTGCCCAGAACCGTCACGGGCTGAACCTTCTGGCGCCAGCAGAAGTCGAGAAACTGAGCAAGCTCCTGCTTGAAGAAGGGGGAGCGGCGCGTGTAGTCGAATGAGAGCGTCATCAGGCTGTCTAGCACGCGGTGCCGGCCCATGTTCCGGCCGTAGAAGGTCTCGACGCCGATGACGGCGGCGATGACGTAGCGGGAGACGCCGGTCTTCGATTCGACTTCGTCGAAGACTTTTGCGTTGCGCTCGATGAAATCGCGACCGCTGGCAATGCGATCCTGAGTGAGGAAGCTGCGCGAATAGCTGACGTAGTTTTTAAAAGGCGGCTCGACGATGGACGATCCGGGCTTCTTGACGCCGGGTTTTGGCGTCATGAGGCGCTCGGCTGTTTCCGAGTAGCGTGCAACGGCCACCTCGTCCTTGAGCCAGTCGAGAGGAATCTCGTATTTTTCAGAAACCAGCTTGAGAAAATCGAGCACGTCTGCTCTGCCGAGATAGCAGGATGCCGAAGGCGAAACGGCCGTTTGAGGCGGCTGCGCCGAGGACACGGGGACG
>JAXZEJ010000301.1:0-4189 GCA_037424205.1 bacterium
GTGGTGTGGGAGGACGCCCGTGGAATTAATCCACGGGCTCCTACCCGATTTTTACCTCAGAGACTTCGAGAGGCGTCAGAAGCGCGCAAAGGCGTCCTTCGCATCAATGCCGCAGGCGAGGCACAGCACCGCGAGCACGCGGGCCTTCTGCGGGTTGAGCGTGCCCGACGGGACGAAGCCCGCATCCTGCCACCTGGAAAGGCCCTCGACGCACATGCCGCTCCCCGTGCGGGAGGCGCGAATGACGAGCACGCCGGCAGAGGCGGCTTCAAAAAGGGCGCCTTCCGCAGCTTCATGAATGGAGCCGTTGCCGGTGCCGGCATGCACAATGCCCTTAGCGCCGGCGGCAAGCGCGGCCTTCACCATGACGCCGTCGTCGTCAACGTGCGAATAGACGATGTCGACGCGGGGAAAGCGGCCTTCCTTCGCAACAAAGGCCTCAAGCGCTTCGAGCGTGAAGGGCGATGCGGACGTATGAGGCTTGTCGGTGCGGCCGATGAATTCGATGTGCGCGCCGGCGATCATGCCGATCATGCCGAGGTCCGGTCCGCGGAAGGTGGCGACGTTGGTCGGATGCATCTTCGTCGCATCGCGGGCGGAGACAATGGTGTCGTTGAGCGCGATCATGACGCCGCGGCCGGCAGCTTTGGGATCGGCGGCAATACGCACGGCATTGAGCAGATTGAGGGGGCCCTCGGCGGCAAGGGCCGTTGCGGGACGCATGGCGCCCGTGAGCACGACGGGCTTTTCACTCTTCACAACGAGATTAAGAAAGAAGGCGGTTTCCTCCATCGTGTCGGTGCCGTGGGTGATCACGACGCCGGCTACGTCCTGGCGGGAAAGGGCGTCCTCGACGGCGCGGGCAAGCTTCATCCAGACGGTCGAGGTCATGGAGGAGGAGTCGATGTTGGAGACCTGGAAGGCCTCGACGTCGGCAACGTCGGAGAGCATCGGAACTGCTGCGAGCAGATCGTTCACGTTGAGGCCCTGAATGCTGTAGCCGGTCATCTGCGTTGCGGATGCGCCGGAGCTGACGATGGTCCCCCCGGTGGCAAGAATCACGACTTTGGAAGCGCTTTGCGCCATGGTCTATCTCCTGAATGGGATTGGTATAAGAGTCGATCCTGAAAGCATACATCGACCGCGTGAAAAGTGCTTGCCAATTCAAGCCTCCGGCAAGAAAAAAGCTCTCCCGCGCAATGCGAAAGAGCTTCAAGGATAGACGAAGAGCGTCTGGGATTACTTGCCGGATGTCAGGCGGATGAGTTCAAGCGTCATTTCGAGCGACTTGTGGAGGCTCGGAAGCGGCAGGAACTCGGCGTAGCTGTGGAAGTTGCAGGCGCCGGTGAAGTAATTGGGCGTGACGAGGCCCTTGGCGGAAAGGGCGGAGCCGTCCGTGCCGCCGCGCATGGCGATCGTATTGGTCTTGATGCCGAGGTTGTCGGCGGCCGTGTAGAGGAGGTCTACGGGCTTGCGGTCGTCGCCGAGGCTGTCGGCGATGTTGCTGTAAACGTCCGTGAGGGTCGCTTCGATCTTAGCGCGCGGATGCTGGGCCCTGACGGCCTCGACGGCTTCAAGGACGAAGGCCTTGCGATCTTCGTAGCGCTTGCGGTCGAAGTCGCGGATGTTCATCGTGAGAACGCATTCGGAGGCGTTGGCCTCGCAGTCGGTGAACCACCAGTAGCCTTCCTTGACGGCCGTGTTTTCCGGCGTCTGGAGTCGGTCGAAGCGGTTGATGAGGTCGGTCGCGACGAGAAGCGGGTTGACGAGAACGCCCTTGGCGCTCATCGGGTGGGCCGTGACGCCCTTGATGCGGATCGAGACGGAGCCGGCGTTGAAGGTTTCCCAGACGATTTCGCCCAGGGCGCAGCAGTCGATCGTGTAGGCGAAGTCGACCTTGAACTTGTCCAGGTCAAGAAGCTTGGAGCCGCAGAGGCCGATTTCCTCGTCGGGAACGAAGGCGACGCGGATGTCGCCGTGCGGACGGTTTTCACGGATGACGACGGAGAGCATCGTCATGACGTTCGTGATGGCGGCCTTGTTGTCGGCGCCGAGAACGGACGTGCCGTCGGTGAAGACGACGTCCTGGCCGGCGTAGGCTTCGAGTTCCGGATGTTCGGAGAGGCGGACCCAGATGTCCTTTTCGGCGTTGAGGCAGACGTCGCCGCCTTCGTAGTGAATGACCTGAGGCTTCACGACCGGGGAGAGGCTCACGGGCACGGTGTCGAGATGGGCGACCCAGCCCACGGCCGGTGCGCCTTCGACGTTGGCGGGAAGAAGGGCCGTGAGAATGGCGTGCTCGTTCAATTCGATTTCAACGAGGCCGAGCTTGCGGAGCTCTTCGGCAAGGAGCTTGGCAAGGTCGCGCTGGCCTTCGGTGCTCGGCACGCGGCCGGCCTTCGGATCGCTCTCAGACGGCACGCGGACATAGCGCAGGAAGTTGTCGCGAAGCTCGTCGACATAGGGGAGGTTGGTGGTCATGGCAATTGTCCTTATGGAAAAGCGAAGCCCCGCCGGGTCCGAAGGGGAGCGGGCGGGGCGTGGAAAGTCAGTTGATTCCGATTACTTCACGGGCGGATAGACGTAGCCCGAGTCGAAGCCGATGGGAATGCCGATGCCCCAGTAGGCGTAAAGCACGGCGGTCAGAACGACGAGAAGCGCAATGGTGTACGGGATCATCATCGAGCTGAGCGTGCCGACGCCGGCCTGCTTGCAGTACTTCTGGCAGTACATGATGAGCAGCGGATAGAAGGGGAACATCGGGGTGCAGACGTTCACGGCGGAGTCGGAGACGCGGAAGGCGGCCTGGGTGAGTTCCGGGGAGATGCCGAGAAGCATCAGCATCGGAACGAAGATGGTCGAAAGGATCGCCCACTTGGAGGTGGCCGACGTGATGAGAAGGTTTAGGCAGGCGGTGAAGAGGATGATGCCAAGGAGCGAGCCGCCCGACGGCATGCCGAGGTCCTTCAGGAACTGGGCGCCGGAAATGGCGAGGAGCGTGCCGATGTTCGACTTGCCGAAGACGTAGAGGAACTGGGCGGCGAAGAAGGCGAACACCATGAAGCCGAGAAGCATCTTCAGGATCTCCTCCATCGACTTGATAACGTCGGTGGAGTTCTTGAACTTGCCGCAGGCGAAGCCGTAGACGACGCCCGGAAGCGAGAAGAAGATGAAGAGGAGCGGAACGATGGCCTGCATGACCGGAGCCTTCGGGCTTGTGAGCGAGCCGTCCGGAGCGCGGAGCATGGAGTTGTCGGGCCAGCAGAGGGCAAAGAGGATCGCGGCGAGGCCGAGGAAGACGAGGCCGGCCTTGCGGTAGGCGCGGTTTTCAGCGTCGGTCACCGGGGTGATCTTGAGTTCCGGATTGTTTTCGAGGCCCTTGTCGAGCGGCATCGTGGCCCAGAGGCGCGGCTCGAGGATCGTGTCGGTCACGTAGCCGCAGGCGGCGATGACGTAGAACGTGCCGCCGACGGCGTAGAAGTAGTTGCAGAGAACGTTGACCGTGTAGGCCGGATCAAGGGTCTGCGCGGCGGCCTGCGTGAAGGACTGCATGATCGGGTCGATCACGGACGGGGTGTACGAGGCCGTGAAGCCGCCGGCAAGGCCGGCGAACGAGCAGGCGACGCCGGCGAGCGGATGGCGGCCGGCGCAGTAGAACATCAGGGCGGCGAGCGGCATCAGGATGACGTACACGGAGTCGCTGGCCAGATGGCAGAAAATCGCGACGACGATGACGGCTGGCGTGAGCGCGGAAGCCGGGATGTAGCTCATCATCTTGCGAAGGAGCACGTGGATGAAGCCCGAGCCTTCGGCGATGCCGATGCCGAGCGTTGCGACGAGCGTGATGCCGAGCGGCGGGAAGCCCATGAAGTTCTTGACCGAGTTGACGATCAGCTGGAGAAGGTTCTCGGGCGAGAGCATGTTCACGACGCTGATCACGGCGCCCGTGGTCGGGTGCTTGTAGTCAAAGGTGATGAAGGAAAGCGCGCACGAGATCACGATCGTGATGACGAGTGCCCAGATGAAGAGCATCGTGATGTGAGGCAGCTTGTTGCCGGCTGCTTCAATCACATTCAGGAAGCGGTTGAGGCCTCCCATGTTCGAAGGTTGGTTGGACATTTTGTACGATTTGTAAGAATCGGATAGGGGTGAGGACTTTATATCCTCAGCCCCTTCCACACCACCCACC
>JAXZEJ010000302.1:0-1378 GCA_037424205.1 bacterium
TTGAGAGAAAAGAGCAACGCCTCCGGGATTGGCGGAGGCGCTGGCAAAGGTTTTATTAAGTGATGGTCAGGCAGCCTTGTGTGCTTCTTCGGCCATGCGGTCGAGCCTCGGCTTCATGCGAAGCATGCGCATGGCGTTGGCGACCACGATGAGGCAGGTGCCTGTGTCGGCGAAGACCGCCATCCACATGGTGGCGTTGCCCGTGAGAGCGAGAAGGGCAAAGACGATCTTCACGCCGATGGCGAACGCAATGTTCTGAACGAGCACGCCGTGCGTGATGTTCGAGAGGCGAACGAGCGTGGCGATCGAGGAGATGCGGTCGTCCATCACGGCGATGTGGGCTGCTTCGATGGCGCTGTCGGTGCCGCGCACGCCCATGGCGATGCCGATGTCGGCGCGGGCAAGCGCCGGGGCGTCGTTGATGCCGTCGCCCGCCATGGCGGTGAGGCCGGTCTTCTGAAGTTCCTCAATGGCCTTGAGCTTGTCTTCGGGGAGCAGGTCGGCCTTGACGTCCTTGAGGCCCACCTTCTGAGCGAGCGCGTTGGCGGCTGCGGCGTTGTCGCCCGTCAGAAGCCACGGACGGATGCCGACGGAGGCGAGCTGGCGCAGGCCCTCAACGGTGTCCTCCTTCACGACATCTGCGAGTCCGAAGACGGCCTGCACGCCGAAGGCGTCCGCAAGGGCAACGGTCGACATGCCTTCGTTCGTGAACTTCGCAAACGTCCGGCAGACGTCTTCGTCGGCAAGTCCCTGTTCCTCAAGCCAGCGGAGGTTTACAAGGCGGACCATGCCGCGTTCTATGCGGCCTTCGACGCCGGCGCCCGGGAGCGCCGTGAAGCCTTCGACCTGATAGACGGGAAGCTTCTTTTCATGCGCCCAGCGCACGATGGCCTGCGAGAGCGGATGCTTGTTCATGGAGGCGAGGCTCGCAGCCATGGCGCCCGTGAGCTTTTCGTCGAACGTGGCCAGGTACTTGACGCCGGCGACGGCGGGCTCGCCCTTCGTGAGCGTGCCGGTCTTGTCGAGGCCGATGTTGACGAGCTTGCGCGCTTCTTCAAGATAGAGGCCGCCCTTGATGAGAAGGCCGCAGCGCGTGGCGGTGGCAAGCGCAGAGACGACCGTCACGGGCGTGGAGATCACAAGCGCGCACGGACAGGAGATGACCAGCAGGCAGAGCGCGCGGTAGATCCAGGTGCTCCAGTCGCCCGTCACGAGGCCGGGACCGATTGCGACGGCGGCCGCGATGAAGAAGACGATCGGCGTGTAGACGGCGGCGAAGCGGTCGACGAAGCGCTGGACCGGAGACTTCGAGGCCTGGGCGTTTTCAACGGCGTCGATGATGCGGGACGTGAGGCTGTCGCTTGCGGCGGCCGTCACC
>JAXZEJ010000303.1:0-5344 GCA_037424205.1 bacterium
CTACACCATGGGTGGCGTGCGCACGAAGCCGACCGGCGAATCCCCGACGCTCAAGGGCCTCTTCGCTGCTGGCGAAGCCGCCTGCTGGGACATGCACGGCTTCAACCGCCTCGGCGGCAACTCCGTTGCTGAAACCGTCGTGGCCGGCATGATCGTTGGCGAATTCATTGCCGACTTCTGCGACAAGGCTGAAAACGGCATCGACATCCCGACGTCCCTCATCTACGGCGCTCTCGCCAAGGAAGAGGCTCGCCTGAAGTCCTTCACGAACAACGGCGGCTCTGAAAACGCCTATGCTCTGCGCACCCGCATGCAGGAAATCATGACGACGAAGATCGGCATCTTCCGTAAGGGTCCCGACATGGAAGCCGCCGTCGCCGAGCTTGAAGACCTCTACAAGCGTTCCTTCAAGGTGTCTGTCAAGGACGTGGTTGGCCCGAACCCCGAGCTCATCTACGCCTACCGCACCCAGAAGATGCTCCGCGTGGCCCTTGCTGTGGCCTACGGCGCTCTCAACCGCAAGGAATCCCGCGGCGCTCACTACCGCGAAGACTTCCCGGTCCGTAACGACATCGAATGGCTCAACCGTACGATCGCTACGTGGAAGGAAGGCGATACGCTGCCGACCCTCAACTACGAAAAGCTTGATATCAGCAAGATGGAACTTCCCCCGGGCTTCCGCGGCTACGGTGTGAAGAACTACATCGAAAATCCGGAATCCGCCAAGCGCCAGGCTGAAGTTGACGCCATCCGCGCCAAGATGGAAGCTGCCGGTGCCGACCGCTTCGCTATTCAGGACGCCCTGATGCCCTACCAGGATCTTCTCCCGAAGCGCCTCAAGGGCAAGAACGAACGCGTTGATGAACCGCTGAAAGACTAATTTTGGAGATTGACGTCAAAATGGCTGATATTCAAACCACCAACAAGCAGCACCGCATGCTCAAGATCAGCATCCTGCGTTTCAACCCGCAGGATCCTGAAAGCGTGCCGCACATGCAGACCTATGAGCTGGAAGAATCCGACTCGATGACGCTGTTCATTGCCCTCAATGAACTTCGCGACACTCAGGATCCGACGCTCCAGTTCGACTTCGTCTGCCGCGCCGGCATCTGCGGTTCCTGCGCCATGATGATCAACGGCAAGCCGGGCCTTGCCTGCCGTACGCTGACGCGTGACCTCCCGACGGAATTCACGCTCGCCCCGCTTCCGGCCTTCGAACTTATCGGTGACCTCTCCGTGAACACCGGCAAGTGGATGCGCAACATGTCCGAACGCATGGAAACGTGGGTTCACATGAAGGAAGAAGAAGTCGACCTTCGCAAGAAGGAAGAACCGATGGACCCGCAGCTCGCCGAAGACATCTACGTTCTCGACCGCTGTGTGGAATGCGGCTGCTGTATCGCCGGTTGCGGTACGGTTCGCATCCGTCCGGACTTCATCGGCGGCGTCGGCATCAACAAGATCGCCCGCTTCCGTCTCGACCCGCGCGACACGCGTAACGACGCTGACTACTACGAAGTCGTCGGCGACGAATCTGGCGTGTTCGGCTGCATGTCTCTCCTTGCCTGCCACGACTTCTGCCCGAAGGAACTTCCCCTTAAGACGCAGATCGCCTTCATCCGTCGCAAGATGGCTGAACAGGGCATGCGCGGCTACGACAAGGTTCTGCCGACCCAGAAAAAGGCTATTCCCATCAAGCCGGCTAGGCAGTAAAATGTAGGTCGTGAGAGGTGATCTTTTGAATCAGATCGTCAATTGATCACCTCTTGCGGTTTCGACTCGTTTCTCCGATCAGCGTTCAGGACCAAACAAAACGCCCGGGGAAACACAAACGGTTGGAATCACCGGCAGAGAATTCTCCCTGTCTGGTTCGAACCGAATATTTGAGGAGCAAATTAAAATGTCTCGTATTGAAAGCGACTTCCTTGGCGAACTCGAGATTCCGGATGAAGCCTACTACGGCGTCCAGACGATGCGTGGTAAGGCCAACTTCCACATCACCGAAATGCCGATGTCCCAGGAACCGTTCTTCGCCATCGCCTACGGCTATGTCAAGAAGGCTTCCGTGATGACGAACAAGGAACTCGGCTGCATTCCGGCCGACGTCGCTGACGCCCTGATCTGGGCCTGCGATCAGATCATCGCTGGCAAGTACAACGATCAGTTCGTTACCGACTGGCTCCAGGGTGGTGCCGGCACGTCCACGAACATGAACTGCAACGAAGTGCTCTGCAACCTCGCTTGCGAACACCTCGGCCTCCCGAAGGGCGACAAGAAGGTCTCCCCGAACGACCACGCCAACTTCGGTCAGTCCACGAACGACTCCTACCCGACGGCTTTCCACCTGTCCCTCCTCCTCCGCTCCAACGTCCTTCTGAAGGCTGTTGAAGACCTCGTCGCCTCCTTCTACAAGAAGGCTGAAGAAACCAAGGGCGTTCTCAAGATGGGCCGTACCCACCTCCAGGACGCTGTTCCGATGTCCTTCGGTCAGGAATTCCACGGCTGGGGCTTCACCATTGCCGACGAAATCAAGACGATCAAGGAAGCTCAGGAACACCTCAAGGTTGTCAACCTCGGCGCTACCGCCATCGGCACGACCGTGACGACGCATCCGGAATTCCCGGCCAAGGCTGTCAAGCACCTCGCTGAAATCACCGGCATCGACTTCCGCAACAGCGAAGACCTTATCGCTGCTACGTCCGACTGCGGCTCCTACGTTGCTCTCTCTTCCGCTGTGAAGAGCCTCGCCGTCAAGCTCACGAAGGTCTGCAACGACCTCCGTCTCCTCGCTTCCGGTCCGCGTACGGGTCTCTCCGAGCTCATCCTCCCGCAGCTCCAGCCGGGTTCCTCCATCATGCCGGGTAAGGTCAACCCCGTGATCCCGGAAGTCACCAACCAGGCTGCCTTCCTCGCCATCGGTCTCGACACGACGGTTATGCTTGCCGCTTCCGCCGGCCAGCTCGAACTGAACGTTATGGAACCGGTCATCACGTTCGCCCTCTACATGCAGATGAAGGTCATGACGAATGCCTGCAACCATCTGCGTGAAAAGTGCATCGACGGTATCGTTGTGAACGCCGAACACTGCAAGGATCTCGTCATGGGCTCCCTCGGCATCATCACGATCCTGAAGCCGCACTTCGGCTACAAGCCCTGCGCCAACATCGCTCGTGAAGGCTTCCTCACCGGCAAGTCCCTCCACCAGCTCGTTGTTGAAGAAAAGCAGATGCTTACCCAGGAACAGTGGGACAAGGTCTTCACGTACGATAACCTTATCAACCCGAAGTTCGAAAAGTAAGAAATAATTTGCCAATAAAAAGGGGCCGCTCCATGAGGGCGGCACCCGGCAAATAAAAAAAGAGCAGTCCAGCAAGGGTTGAAAGACTCATGTTGGACTGTCTCGTACATTCAACCAAAGTAGAGAGGATTCAGAATCGGTTCGCGCCTTTTCTGAAAATCATATGGACTTCATTACCATTCTCCAGTTCGTGGTCGTTCTCGCCGCGATCTTCCTCGGTGTCCGCCTTGGCGGCATCGGCATTGGTTACGTCGGCGGCGCCGGCGTGCTCGTCCTTGGTCTTGGCTTCGGCATGAAGCCGGGCAATGTGCCCTGGGACGTGATCCTCATCATCATGTCCGTGATCGCCGCTATTGCTGCCATGCAGCTCGCTGGTGGTCTCGACTACCTCGTTCGCATCGCTGAACGCATTCTTCGCCGCAACCCGAAGCAGATCAACTATCTCGCTCCGGTTGTTACCTATGTCCTGACGCTTTTCGCCGGCACGGGCCACACCGCTTTCTCGATGATCCCGGTTATCGTTGAAGTGGCCAAGGAACAGAACATCCGTCCGGCTGTTCCGCTTTCCATCGCTGTGGTTGCTTCCCAGATCGCCATTACGGCCTCCCCGGTTTCCGCTGCTGTGATCTACATGTCCGGCGTGCTCGAAAAGTTCGGCTGGTCCTACCCGGCTCTTCTCGGCGTGTGGATCTCCACGACGTTCGTCGGCTGCATGCTCACCGCCTTCATCATGACGCTCATCAGCAAGATGGACCTCAGCCAGGATCCGGTTTACAAGGAACGTCTTGCCAAGGGTCTCGTCAAGGCCCCGAACGCTGGCGAAAAGGCCCAGCTCCCGGCCGGCGCCAAGATGTCCGTTCTCATCTTCCTCGTTGGCGTTCTCTGCGTTGTTTGCTACGCTTCCGCCATTTCCCCGGCCGTTGGCCTGATCTCGCCGGTCGTTGTGCCGCGTGACGCCGCCATCTGGTGCTTCATGTTCATCATCGCCTCCCTGATCTCCTTCTGCTGCAAGATCGACATCAGCAAGATTGGCAAGTCTTCCGTCTTCCAGTCCGGCATGATCGCCTGCGTCTGCGTGTTCGGCGTGGCTTGGCTCGGTGACACGTTCGTGTCCGGTCACTCCGCTGAAATCAAGGCCATGGCTGCTGACTCCGTTGCCCAGTACCCGGCTCTCCTCGCCGTTGTGTTCTTCGTCGCTTCCATGCTCCTGTACTCCCAGGCTGCTACGGCTAAGGCCATCACCCCGGCTATCGTTGCTGCTCTCGGCATCACCGCTGCCAACCCGGGCGACTCCTACATGCTCGTCGCCTCCTTCGCCGCTGTGTCCGCCCTGTTCGTTCTTCCGACGTACCCGACTCTCCTCGGCGCCGTCCAGATGGACTACACGGGTTCCACCCGCATCGGCAAGTGGGTCTTCAACCACTCCTTCTTCATCCCGGGCACCCTCGCCATCGTCATTTCCGTTGCTCTCGGCTTCGTCGTTTGCAAGCTCTTCTAATGATTTCGGGATTTGCCGCTCAGCTAGCCTGATCGGCTGACAAAGAAAGCACGGGCTCCAGTCCTTCGGGATCGGAGCCCGTTTTTTATTGATTGCCAATACTGATTTTTAGTCCGGTCTTTCGTGCCGATAATCATTCGATTGTTGACGGTTCGGTGGCCCATGTCGCTGCCGATTTGGAGTATGAAGCCGGAGGACAGATCATTCCCTGAAGCTGAGTGGTGGGATTGTCTCGGTGAAGAAGGGAAAATCGAACCTTGTTCGGCTCAGAGCAGATAAAAGGAAAGCCCAGCGGTTACCCGCTGGGCTTTAATGCTTCATGGTGCCGGAAACGGGGGTCGAACCCGTAAGCAGTAATAGCTGCGGCGGATTTTAAGTCCGCTACGTCTACCAATTCCGTCATTCCGGCACCGAAGACGGTGCAGGACGCTCCAAGAATTCTAAGAGCGTACATACGAAAAAAGGAAGCGTGCCGCTTCCTTCTTTCAAAATTCTGGAGCGGGAGACGAGTCTCGAACTCGCGACCTCAACCTTGGCAAGGTTGCGCT
>JAXZEJ010000304.1:0-1434 GCA_037424205.1 bacterium
TTTTCCCACGCTTCGCGGATCATGGCGGACGTTTCGGCGTCGTTTGCCCAGCCGCACATGAAGAGCGAGCGGATGCGCTCGAGCATTTCGCCCTCGACCCTGAAGACGCCTTCGGTCTTCAGATCCTGCATGAGCCTGGCAATCAGCGCCGTATCGCCTTCGGAAACGTAGTAAAGCATGCGCTCGAGATTGCTCGAAATGAGAATGTCCATGCTCGGCGTGATGGTCTTCACGAACGGACGGTTGCGGTCGTACACGCCCGTCGAGAGGAAGTCCGCAAGCACGTTGTTCGCGTTGGACGCCACGATGAAGTGGCGAACCGGCAGCCCCATGCGGTACGCGTAATAGCCCGCGAGCACGTCGCCGAAGTTGCCCGTCGGAACGCAGAAGTCGACCTTCTGCCCCATGGTGACCTCGCCCGCCTCAACAAGCTGGCGATAGGCGTCGAAGTAGTAGACGACCTGCGGCACAAGGCGGCCGATGTTGATCGAGTTGGCGGAGGAAAGCTGGATGCCCTTCTCGGCGAGCTCCTCCTTGAGGCCGGAGGCGAAGACGGCCTTGACGGTGCTCTGCACGTCGTCGAAGTTGCCCTCGACGGCGGCGACCGCCACGTTGCGGCCTTCCTGAGTCGCCATCTGCAGCTGCTGGATGTCGCTCACCTTGCCGTAGGGATAGAAGACCGTGATGCCGATACCGGGCACGTTCATGAAGCCCGAAAGCGCAGCCTTGCCCGTGTCGCCCGAGGTCGCCGTCGCGATCATGACGCGGCGGCCCGTGCCCTTGAGCGCAGCGCTCATGAGCTGCGGGAGCATGCAGAGCGCCACGTCCTTGAAGGCGGACGTCGGACCGTGGTAGAGCTCAAGCAGGAATTCGTCGCCCACGCGGGTGACGGGCGTCACGCCGACGCTCTCGAAATTATCGCCGTAGGCGCGCTCGATGCCCTCGGCAATCTCCGTCCTGGTGAAATCGGAAAGAAGAGCCGAAAAGACGCGCTGAGCCGTCTCGTGATACGTGAGTCCCTTGAGCATGTCGGGTGTCAGAACGGCTGTCAGGAGCTCGTCGCTCACGTAAAGACCGCCGTCGTCGCAGAGACCCTTCAGGAGAGCTTCTCTGGCGTTCACACCGTTTTCAAGACTTCTCGTGCTATGGTAGATCATGGAGTTTCTCTCCGGAATTTGATAACTGGCATTTCATTGTTGCACAAAGAATGTGAAAAAACCGTGAAGCCCCGCAAATCAAAGTCTTCTAAGGCATTTCACCTAAGACATGTGTCCAAAGACGCACGCGCATTATTCCGATATGATGCTTTGGTGGTGCCTTCCCTATAGACTTCAATACTGAAGTTTTAATACGGCACGCAACACGAAACGGAGTCCCAATGAACATCGGATTGCTTGGATACGGAACCGTCGGCCGCACCATGGCCGCCCTTCT
>JAXZEJ010000305.1:0-1986 GCA_037424205.1 bacterium
ATCTCGTCGAGATTGATGTCGTGAAGAACGGTGTTGCCGCCGAACGACTTCTTCAGGCTGCGGATGCTGACGATGGGAGTCTTGTTCGTTTCTGTCATTTTGATTACCTCGCTTCGTCGCCCTTGCCGAGATGCGCTTCAAGCTTGCGGACGCCCCAGGCGAGCAGCAGCGTCATGACCCAGTAGACGCAGGAAATGGTGATGTACGGCTCCCAGTAGCGGGCGGAGGCGCCGGCCACCGTGCGGGCTGCGTAGGCAAGTTCGGCAAGACCGATGGCCGAGACGAGGGACGAGTCCTTCAGAATGGCGATGGCATTGTTGCCGAGCGCAGGAAGCATGCGGCGGAAGGCCTGCGGGAGGATGATGTGGCGCATGGCCTCCCAGTAGCTCATGCCGAGCGAACGGGCGGATTCCATCTGGCCCTTGTCAAGGGACTGGATGCCGGCGCGGAAGACTTCGGACATGTAGGCGCCCGCATTGAGCGTGATCGCCAGAATGCCGGCGAGCACGGCGCCGTAGTTCGCGCGGATTTCACGAGCAAGCGCGCCGTCGATCAGAAGGCCGTCGACCGGGTGAATGAAGACCGGCAGGACCGCGAAGTGCATGAGGAAGATCTGAACAAAGAGCGGCGTGCCGCGGAAGAAGCTCACGTACACGGCGACCGGCCAGCGAACGCCGTAGTGAAGAATCGACTTCATGGGCTCGTGGCGGCTGTCGGCCAGGCGGCCCATGCCGAGAAGCGTGCCGAGAATGACGCCCATCAGCACGCAGATGATGGTGATCTTGATGGTCATGAAGGCGCCGTTCACAAAGAGCGGCCAGTACTCCACGATCACGTCTGGGTGGAATCCGAACATTGGTTGAATCCGTTTGTTGTGTTGTTTTTATGACGCGAAAGCGCCGGCATGGGGATTGACTCATGCCGGCGTTGACTGCGGAACCCCGACGGGCTCCGCCCTTTCAATGCATTGAGTGAATTACGGAAGCTTCGGAGCGTTGGTGCCGAACCACTTCTGGTAGACCTTGTCGTATTCGCCGTTGGCGATCACGGCTTCGAGCCCCTTGTTCACGTCTTCGAGGACCTTCTTGTTGCCCTTGGCGACGGCGATGCCGAAGTACTGTTCTTCAAAGCCGGCGTCGCGGCACTGATTGAAGGACTTTTCGGGATTCTGGCGGGCGTAGAACTGAAGAACGCCGACGTCGCCGATCATGGCGTCGACACCGCCGTTGTTGAGCTCTTCAAGGGCGAGCGGCGTGTTGTCGAAGCGCTTGATGCTCGGGGACGTCTTGCCGAAGACCTTCGAGGCGGCGATGTCGCCGGCCGAGGCGTTCACGACGGCAACCGTCTTGCCTTCAAGATCCTTGAGGCTGTTGATCTTGAGGTTCTTGTTCGTGAGAATGAGCTGGTGGGCCAGGAAGTACGGACGGGCGAAGTCCACGACCTGCTTGCGCTTTTCGGTAATCGTGATGCCGGACATGACGATGTCGCGGTCGCCGTTGTTGAGGGCGGCGAAGATGCCGTCCCAGGGCGTGTTGATGAACTTCACGGTGAAGCCGCCGGCCTTGGCGATTTCCTTCATCAGATCAACGTCGAAGCCGATGAGTTCCTTCGTCGGCGATTCGTATTCAAAGGGACGATAGGTCGCACCCGTGCCGACCACGTATTCGGCGGCGGAGGCAAAGGCGGAGGCAAATGCAGAGGCGATGACGACGGAGGCGGCAATCGTCTTGAACTTGGTGATCATGATTGGAGATTCCAGAAAAGCGGTTGTGGTGAATTGGCGCTCGTCCGGAAAGATGCCGGCGGCGCTCTTTTTGCGGAGAGACATTTTCCATGCTCTGCGCCGTTAATGCAAGTAAAAAACGCACTTTTTGCTTGCATTCCAATGCGTTTAAGGCATGTGCCGTAAACGTTGAACAATTGTCGACAATAAGCACGCATATGCCCTATTTTGTCCAATCGCGACGCCGGCTTCGGATGCATTCC
>JAXZEJ010000306.1:0-6768 GCA_037424205.1 bacterium
ATCAATAGGGAAGCTTCTATGGTTTTCTCTCAGCATTGGCATGCCATGGCGTTCTTGATAGAGAGCCGGCCCGCCGAGCCATGTACTGAGAAACTCGGTCATGCGGAGTTCGTATCTAGAGAGGTCTTCCGGATAGAGGCTGCGTAAATATTGGGCGTCCGGGAGGGTCTTCAGAGCCTTTATATAAGCCTTGACTAGTCGAACAACTCCTACCTCACCGCCGATGCGAGTGTAAAGCGAGTCTTTACTCGACATAATGGCATCTTCCTTATGAAAAAATTTTCCATGCGCCTGTCAGAAGCATGATCCAACCGACTGGCAATGAGAGAAATCTGCGCAACTTGTGGTTCTCAGGCGTAAAGCCGAAGCCACGGATCCAACAGATGCTCATCCCCATCATCATAAGGACGAACCAACCATGCGGCACCGAGGTGCTGTCGGTAGCGATGGCACGCGGGAAGATGACGACCAACGCGACGACGGTGGCCGCCGCGAAGATCGACATAGTTCTAACGAACTGGAGAGTATTGGAAGATTTCTTGACTTCGTCAGTGTTCATTTTTTGACAGAATGACTTCGACGACGGATGCGAGAAGGATGGAAAAGGCCAGCCCCATTATCCAGTAAAAGTAAGCCATGATTGTTTCCTCTTTCAGAAGGGACCGGTTTTCCAGTCCCTGGTGTAGATCGTTGCGCTCAATTAGTAGAGCGAATGCGAGTTTTTCTCGATATATTCACTGTTAAGCTTGCCACTCATGACCTTATAGGCCCAACCAGTGTACATGAGCACTAGTGGGAGAAAGATAAGCGTGACGAAAAACATGATTTCAAGCGTCAGAGGAGAGCTAGTGCAATCCCAAAGAGTAAGCCCGGCGTTGGGCATTGTTGAAGACGGCATTACAAACGGGAACATTGCGAGCAATGGCGTCAGGATTATGCCAAGAAGCGAGGCGGCCGAAAGCGAAAACGCAATTTTGGCCTTATTGATGTAAACCATGATGGCACTGCTGAGTGCACCGATCACGCCAATCGCCGGCACAAGCCAGAGGGCGGGTATGGTAGCGAAGTTGTCAAACCAAGCTCCAGCTTGAATTTCGACTGTCTTGGCGAGCGGGTTGGCAGGACCGGCCGGATCGAGTCCAGCGACGGCAACGTAGCCGTCGATGCTTATCCAGGTCCAAAGACCACCGATTACAAAGAGAGCGGCAGAGACGATGCCGGCGACGAAGGCAACGTTGCGGGCACGGGTCTGCAGGGCACCTTCGGTGCGAATTGCCAGATAATTGCCGCCATGGGCTATGATCATGACGAGTGAAAGCACGCCACAAAGCAGTCCAAATGGATTGAGAAGGTCAAAGAAAGAACCGGTGTAGATAGGACGCATTGTTTCGTCAATGTGGAACGGCACTCCCTGAAGCAGGTTACCGAAGGCGACGCCGCAGATCACCGGAGGGATGGCAGAACCCAGAAATAGGAGCCAGTCCCAAGTTGCACGCCATTTGGTCGCAGCTACCTTGGAGCGGTAATCGAAAGCTACCGGGCGGAAGATTAGGGCTGTCAGCAGAACAAGCATTGCCCAATAAAAGCCAGAGAACGCAGTTGCGTACATCAGCGGCCAGGCGGCGAACATGGCACCGCCGCCGGTGATAAGCCAAACTTGATTGCCATCCCAGTGTGGGGCGACGGAATTAATCATTATGCGGCGTTCATTGTCATTCTTGCCGATAAATGGCAGGAGTGAGCCGACGCCCATGTCATGGCCATCCATGACGGCAAAGCCGACGAGCAGCACGCCGATGAAAAGCCACCAGATTACCTTGAGGATTTCATAGTCGATCATGTCAGAGCCTTGACTTAGTTGTGTTCAAAGTGATAGCGGCCGGTGCCGAGAGCGCTCGGTCCACGCTTGCTGATGCGGATCATCAGCCACATCTCCACGATCAACAAGGCGGTGTAGAGAGCGCCGAAGCCCAGAAGAGAGCTGGCAACGTCACTAGCGGAGAGCGCAGAGACAGAGAGGTGGGTCGGAAGAACGTTGTAGATAGTCCAGGGTTGGCGCCCAAATTCAGCAACGAACCAGCCAGCTTCGCTGGCAATCCAAGGAAGCGGAAGGGATAGCATGGCTAGACGCAAGTACCATTTATGATTGACTATCTCGTTCTTAAAGGCAAAGAACAGGCCGAGGATGAAAACAAGGGCCATGGCGAGGCCGGAGCCGACCATGAGTCGGAAGGACCAGAACATTGGGGTTACGGACGGAATAGTGTCTGCGGCGGCTTGTTTGATCATTTCGGGCGTGGCGGAGGTTACGTCGTTCGTGTAGCGCTTCAGGAGAAGACCGAAGCCAAGATCGTCACGCACGGCAATGAATTGGCTGCGCAACATTTCGTTGGTTGGCTCCTTGCGGAGTTGTTCCAGCGCTCTGAAAGCTTTCTGTCCATTGATGATGCGTTGTTCGGCTTGAGCCGTCAGCTCTTTAATGCCTGGAATTTCGGTCGACAGCGAACGCGTGCCCATTAGGCCGAAAAGCCAGGGAAGATCAATTTGTACATGGTTCGTTCTGGCGGTTTCGTCGGGGATTGCGAAAAGCGTGAGTGGAGCTGGAGCCTTATGAGTTTCCCAGATGGCTTCCATGGCGGCGATTTTAGTAGGTTGATTCTTCGTGACAAGATAGCCGGATTCATCGCCCATCTGGATGGTCATCAGGGTGGCGACCATGCCGAATATGGCGGCGAGGCGGAAGGAGGAACGTGCGAACAGAATGTCCTGACGACGGAGCATGTAGTAGGCGGAGATTGCCATCACGAAAACAGCGCCCGTCATATAGCCGCCGGCGACAGTGTGCACGAATTTGGCTTGCGCCCATTCGTTCGTGAGAACGGCCCAGAAATCGACCATTTCCATTCTCATAGTCTGGAAATTGAATTCAGCACCGACTGGATTCATCATCCAGGCATTGGCGATGAGAATCCAGAGAGCGGAAAGGTTGGAGCCAAGCGCCATAAGGATGGTGGCAGCAAGATGCTTGCCTTTGGAAAGACGGTTCCATCCAAAGAAGAAGAGGCCGATAAAGGTGGATTCTAGGAAGAACGCCATCAAGCCTTCGATGGCGAGTGGGGCGCCGAAGATGTCGCCCACGTAGTGGGAGTAATAGGCCCAGTTTGTACCAAACTGAAATTCCATGGTGATGCCGGTGGCAACGCCGAGGGCAAAGTTAATCCCGAACAGTTTGCCCCAGAAGCGGGTCATGTCTTTGTAGATTTCCTTGCCGGTAATGACGTACGTCACTTCCATGGCCACGAGCATGAACGAGAGTCCAAGCGTCAAGGGCACAAAGATGAAGTGATACATCGCGGTCACCGCGAACTGCAGGCGGGACAGGTCAACAAGATCAGAAGGGATCATTGAGGACTCCAGATGTTATTTGGTTGGGTTGGCTTGAACAGGTGCTTCCGTAGTGCTCAACATGACGTTGCAGACAACATCGGTAGTCACATCGGGGCGGTGCGCTGGACTGAAATAGAAGTACCAGAGAGCGAAGATGAAAATAAGCTTGCACGCAATCACGGCAGTGATTTCGAGTCCGAGTTTGGATTTGCTGTGGAAGATGTTGTTGGATTTCATTGTTGGGCGATACGACGAATGCACATCAATAAGCCCATGCTAAAGCTGCGGTCGGCGAAAAAGGCGCCGAACTGAATTGAAATCGCTTGCGAATTGACCAAGACGACATTGTTATGTCAGTATGACAGTTGGTTTGGCAGGTAAGGTGGCAGATATGTCAGTCAATTCTGAGTTGAAAATTGTGCTTGATGCGTTCGATGATCCTAGGCTTCTTATTCGAGAGGACCATACGGTGGCGTATGCAAACCGTGCTTTCGTCAAACGTTATGGACGGCAGGATTTCGCAGGAAGAAGTTGCTATGAATTGCTTTTTCATAAGTCTGCATGCTGTTCAGAGTGCGGCGAACGCTGTCCGCTCGAAAGAGCAGCTGTTACGGGCAAGCCTGAGACGGTGTTGCGTAGAGAACTCGGATCGACAGGGGTTCGATATTTGGAGCTTTGCAGTACGCCTCTAAAAGGAGCTGATGGGCGGACTGTGCTATTTATGGAGTCGATTTCTGATCGCAATGGCACGCGTGAACCCTTGGATCTTATGGGGGTAGTGGCAGAATCGTCTGCTGTCAAGGAGCTGTTGGAAAAGATTTCACTCGTGACGGCGTTAGACGTGCCGGTTCTCTTCATAGGGCCGTGTGGAAGCGGGAAACGAGAATTTGCCAGGCTTTTGCACGAAAATTCGCGTCGTGCTGCGCATTCCTTTCTTTGTGTTGATTGCCGAGGGCTTACCCCTGCGAAACTCAGCCGTGAACTTAGGCTCACGGCGCCTTTCGGTTTGTCTGGGGGAACGCTTTATATGAAGAGCGTTGAGGAGTTGTCTTCGGACATGCAGGAAGCGGTGCTTCGGATGCTTGAAACGGGAAGTTGGGTCGATACTGATGGAGAATGTTGCGAACGAGCTGACATTCGTTTGGTTTTTGGTACGAGAAAGTCACTCGCTGAGCTATTGGAAACGGGAGCGTTGCGTGAGGAGCTCTATTATCGACTATGCGTTTGTCCGATCCGTGTACCGGGACTCGAGGAACGTACGGAGGATCTGCCGGAGATCATTCGCCTTACCATTCAGAGTTTGAAAGCCAGGGGACTCGAACTGAGGCTGGCTCCTGATGTTTGCGAAAAGCTTTCACGTCGTGTTTGGTCTGGACAGGTGCGTGAGTTGCAGGCTGTGCTTGAGCGCGCGGCTATCTTTAGCAAAGGGAACTGTGTTGGAGCAGATGCTTTTTTGGAAAAGGAGCCTGTTCTGTTCGACGCTGGAAGTAGCTCCAAAGATATGCACTTGCGTGCCTTAATAAAAGGATGGAAAGGATCTAGAGCGGATCTGGCTGCTCATCTGGGTATAAGCGAGCGTACGCTTTATCGGTGGATTGAGCGTAGTCGGCAGGAGAAATGAAGATGGGGTTCTCCGAGGAGCTGCTTTTTGATCTTGTTGATGGCGAGGTTCACCGCAAGGTCCGAATTCGTGACGGTGGTTTGAGCTATGCCGTAGCGTCTTGTCGTGGTGCGAGGAGTTTGGGCACGATTGTACTCATCCATGGCGTGGGTTCCAATGCAAGTCGTTGGGAAGAGTTTACGGAGCAAACTCCGTTACGTGATGATTGGCGGATTATTCGGCTTGATCTACGGGGACACGGTGCCAGCGAGTCTAGCGAGAAGGCGACGCTAGAGGTTCATGCGGCCGATTTGATTCGGGTACTTGATGATGCTGACGTAGAAAAAGCGGTTCTTGTGGGGCACAGTCTGGGCGCTCAGATTGCCATGCGTGCTGCCATTCTGTATTCAAGCCGAATCTGCGGGATGGTTCTGGTGGATCCGCTCATTACTGGTACCCTTACGCCTGCCGCTTTGGCGCATCGGAAAAAGTATCCGCTTCTAATCATTGTGGAATATCTGGCTCGTCTGCTCAATAAAGTCGGCATTCGACGGCGAATGCCTCACTACAGTCTCCGCGCTCACGATCTCAAGGCACGCGAAATGCTTGCCATGGGCGGAGAGTCGCTTCGGGCTTTTGTCGATGAGTATTCGTCTCCTTTCAAAGATCTTGAGCATATCCACACGGCTTGTTATATGCGCGATATTCTTGAGGTTGGAAGAGAGACTCCCGAACTTTCAGAAATAGAGATTCCGATATTGGTGATTGGCTCTTCGTCAGGTACGTTCACGGATGCGGGACGCATGCAGGAATGGGTTTGTAGCCTTCGAAATGGTACGTGGGAAGTTGTCAACTGTTTTCATTGGCCTCTGACAGAGTGTCCGGAGGAGGTGAGCTGTGCCATTGAGAATTGGATCTGCGACAAATTCGGTTCTTAAGTAGAATTTTTGGAACAAAAAAGCCTGCAGTGCGAAACTTGCAGGCCTTTTTTATGAGTGGCGTTGATCGCGTTTAGCTTATTTAGTCGCAGGAATATCCTGATCTTCTTCGCGGTTGATCGTAATGCGTACGATCGGCGGAGCGACTTCAACATCCTTTTCACTCAAGCCCCAGAGGGCAACGAGATCGGCCTGAGACGGCGCTTCTTCGGAGTTTGCCTTGCGGGCACGTCGGCAGACAAGGGAGGCGCGAACAAGCTTTTCGACGACGTCAAGCGAAAGGCAGTTAAGATCGGGAAATTCGACGCGGCAGTGCTCTAAGTCAATATTTTTGATCTTGCCCTCAAAATCTTTAACAACGTCTTGCTCGGCCAGATAGAGGACAAGTGACTTTTCATGGGATTCGACGGCAAAGAGTGGACCGTCGAGTTCATAAAAGGCGAGTCCGAAGCGCATGCTTTCACGAACGCCTCGGGCAGAGCGGCGAATCATGCTGCAGACTCGCGCCATAGCAACGCGCCGGTCGTTAGGAAGGCTTTGCAGATAGCCTCCGACCGTCGTAGCGGCAGGAACCATGAATAGCTTCTCCGTTTAAATTTTGTAGTAAAGACCTGCAATTTTATCAAAAAAAGCCTTATCTCGGCCGGGATTCACGGTTTTAAGATGTAATTCAATATGCCGAAGGCATTAACGCCAGAATGTGTAGTCGGCTTCGAAGGGGCGTGAGAGGCGTTGGCCTTGTTGGGAAGCTGAGCATTTTGTTAGTGGCATTCCGCCTTTGGCGTTAGTGCGTTCGATGTAGCGAATGTTTGCAAAAGTGCCGTTTTTTTGGGGGAGGGCTTT
>JAXZEJ010000307.1:0-18935 GCA_037424205.1 bacterium
AATGATTCTGCTTCGACGGCCGGCGCGTGCAAGCTGCAGCAGGCGATCGGCGAAGTTTTGGAAGAGGACGTCGAAATCGGACGGCGTCTCGCCCACGGCTTCGCCTCGGCTCATGGCTTCGGTGAAGACGGGCGTAAAGGGGAGGGTGCCGAGTATTTCGGCTCCGGCGTCTCGGGCGGCTCTTGCGGCAGCTTCGGCCGCTTCGGGATTGAGGTCGGCCTTGTTGATGATGACGGCCATCGGCAGGCGGAATCGACCGGCGAGCTTGGCAAGACGCTTGAAGTCGGCAATGCCGGAAGCACCGGCTTCAATGACTGCGCAGACGAGGCCGGCACCCGAAAGCGAGCTGATGACGGGACAGCCGATGCCGGGGGTTCCGTCGGAAAGAATGATGTCGGCGCCGGCGGCTCGAGCCGCCTTTGCGGCCTCCTGCTTGAGAAGCATGATGAGGCGGCCGGAATTCTCGGCGCCCGGCGTGAGTTCGGCGTGGATCATCGTGCCGAAGCGCGTATTGCTTCGATAGTACTCTCCGCAGCGACGGGGCACGAAGTCGAAGGCCTGTTCGGGACAGAGCTTCACGCAAACGGCGCATCCCTCGCAGAGCTGCTCGATGACGGGGTAGCTGCCGGGGGCATCCTGCTCGATTGCGTCGAACCTGCAGAAGGCGAGGCACTGGGCGCAGTCGATGCAGTTGTCGGGATTGAAGACCGCCAGGTGTCCGCTCACGAAGTCGGCACGCATTTCAATTTCGGGCTTGAGCAGAATGTGCAGGTCCGGTGCGTCGACGTCATAGTCGCAGACAATGATTTTTTCACGCGAACTCATCGCTCGTGCGAGCGCGGCGGTGATGCTGGTCTTGCCTGCGCCGCCCTTGCCGCTCAGTACGACGATTTCATGCATTTCGGCCTCCTTCGAACGTGTCGAAAAGCGTGCGCGCAGCTTCAGAGAAGCGGGTGCGCCACTGTTCAGAGTCGAGCATGGGATGACGTCCTGCGGCGGCGCGTGCGGCGGCATCGCGATCAAAGGGAAGGAGAGCGGCGACCGGCAGGCTCTTCTTTTCACAGAAGTCGAGAAGTTCCGCCTCGCAAGCCGCTGCCGAGGGCTGGCCGCTTCGGTTGATGATGGCCGCCAGGGGCTTGCCGAGACTTTCGAAGGCGCGCAGCGCAAGCTTGAAGTCGTGAACGCCGAAGGGCGTCGGATCGATGACGAGCACAAAGGCGTCGGCAGAGGCCGCGGCAGTCATGACGGGACAGGAAACGCCCGGTGGTGCGTCGATAAGAAGATCCGAACCGGCGCGCTGAGCACAAGCCGAGGCTTTGCGAAGCAGGGTGCGAATGAGCGGGGGCGTCATGGCTTCGCCCACGCGGGAACGTCCTTCAAAGAATGGCCGGCCGTCTTCTGTCTTTCCAGAGTGAATGCGGCCGAGCTCGCGAGAGCCCGTCACGATGGCGTGCGGAGCACAGACTGCCGTGCAGCCGCCGCATCCGTGGCACATGTCGGAAAAGGGCATGATGCGGCTGCCGAGCTTCTTAATGGCGTTGAACTGGCAGATGGAGGTGCACTCGCCGCAGAGATCGCAGGCATCCGTGACGCGAACCGGAACTTCCAGCCCGACGGGAGTCTCTTCGGTGAACGCATGCGCAATGAAGAGTCCGAGGTCGGGAGCTTCGACGTCAGCATCGGCGAGGACGGCAGGTCTCGGCCAGAAGGCAGCCACGCCGGCCGTGACGGTGGTCTTTCCCGCACCGCCCTTGCCGCTGGCAAAGAGAACTTTCATCAGAGTTCCTTTCCGGCCGGATAGACGACGGTGAGCTCACCCGCTTCAAAGGCGCGGACAACTTCACCCACCGTGCGGTTGTCCACGTCCTGAACGGTGCCGATGCCGACGGCCTGCAGAGCGTCAAAGGCCTTCGGACCGATGTAGCCGCTCAGCGCGACCGTGGCGCCGGCGTTGGAGACGGCTTCAACGGCAATAAGACCGGCGCCTTGTGCGGCTGTCTGCCCCGCTCCGTTTTCAATGTACGTCACGGACTTCGTCGACGTGTCGTAGATGATGAAGCCGGCGGCGCGCCCAAAGCGCGGGTCGACGTCGTCATCAAGCGTGGGGCCTTCGGCGGAAATGGCGATCTTCATGTCGGGATGATCCTTCAGAAGCTCGGCGCAGGAAATGCGGCACGAGTTGGTGCCGCCGGTTACGACGAGCGGAATATTGTTGACAAGACTCTGAGTCACCTTCTTTCTCGCAGCGCCTAGCACGCGGCCGAATGTGTGGCGCGAAACGCCCATGCGCTCGCAGGCCTCGCCCTGAGAAAGCCCCTCCATGTCCGTCAGACGCATGGCTTCAAGCTCCTCGAACTTGATGCTGACGCTCTCAACGTCGTTGGGAATCCTTCCGCATGGCTTGAAGTAGACGGTTCGCATCGGCTTGTCGACGATGCGCGTTTTGACGGGGCGGCTCATGATCCTTTCAATGGGTGGGTTTAATGCTCAAATGAGCATATCCGTCGTGTGGTGAAAAGTCAAGTTTCGATGCTGAAAAACGCTTTTTTATATGTCGACATATAAAAAAGAACGACAGGTCGGCATCGGATTGAGAGAGCAGAGCTGGCTTGCTGACGCGTCAGCCGGCGTGTGCGAGGTGTTCCAGAATGAGGCGCGCGGCTTCGGGCATGAGAAGGTTTTCTTCGATCATGCCTATGACTTCGTTGATCGTGAAGGCCTTGAATCCTGCGGCCTCGCCGTCGAGATTGACGGGGCGCGCTCCAGAAGGGAGGCGGAGGATGAAGCCTGAGGTGGCTTCCTGCATGCGGCCTTCGGGCACGTCATGGAGGACGCGCCAGGAGAGATGACGGGGGGAGATGAGTTCGGAGGGGACGGGGGCGAGGCCGGCTTCTTCATGAAGCTCGCGAAGCATGGCTTCGAGCGGCGTTTCGCCCGAGGAGACGAGACCGGCGGCGAGGTTGTCCCAGAGGCCGGGACCGATCGATTTGGAAAGGCTTCTTTGCTGAAGAAGCAGTCGCTCGTCGTGCGTGACGGCGAGGAGTCTTACCACGGTGGTGGCGAGGCCGAGCGCGCGAAAGACAGAGCGTTCGGCCTTGGCGATGACGACGCCTTCGGAGTCTCTGACGTCAAGAAGCTCGAACGGGCGATTTTGCGTGAGGCCGTGCCTGCGAAGACAGTTCGTCACAGCAGCGAATGCGGCGTCCATGCCGTCGAGTGCCTGAAGCTCGAAGATGCCGGGCTGTGTTTCCGGAACGCGTGCGAGCAGTTCGGGATCCGTGCGAAGCGCATGCATGACGTCTTCGCGAAGGCTGCCGATTATGCGGCCGTCAGCGACAAAAGCCCCGGGGTGGCCGGGGCTTGGGGCTTGCATCCGGGCGCGAAGCTCCGCGAGGAGGCTTTGCACCCGGTTGCCGGGGATCGAAGAAAATCGATCCATGGGCTTCTTAGTTGTTCGATTCCGGACGCATGTGCGGGAAGAGCAGCACGTCGCGGATCGTCGGAGCGTCGGTAAGAAGCATGATGAAGCGGTCGATGCCGACGCCGCAGCCGGCGGTCGGGGGAAGACCGTACTCGAGCGCGCGGATGTAGTCGGCGTCGTAGTACATGGCTTCGTCGTCGCCGTGGCTCTTGGCATCGGCCTGAGCCTTGAAGCGGGCGGCCTGGTCGTCCGGATCGTTGAGCTCGGAGAAGCCGTTGCCGAGTTCTCGGCCGGCGATGAAGAGCTCGAAGCGTTCCGTCACGTCATGGTTGGCGTCGGAGGCGCGGGCGAGCGGGGAGATTTCCGTCGGGTAGTCGATGATGAAGGTCGGCTGGATGAGCTTGGCTTCGGTCGTTTCTTCGAAGAGAGCCATCTGCAGGGCGCCGAGACCGACGTAGTCGGGCTGGGGAGCGCCGAGGCGGACGAGTTCGGCGCGAAGGAAGGCTTCGTCAGCGAGCTGTTCGGCCGTGTAGGACGGAGAGTACTTGAGCACGGCTTCAACCGGGGTGAGGCGGTCGAAGGGCTTTTCAAGGTCGATCTGGTGGCCCTGATACGGCAGGATGGCGGAGCCGGTGGCTTCGCGGGCGGCCGTGCGAAGGAGCTCTTCCGTGAACTGCATCTGGTCGCGGTACGTCCAGTACGTGCAGTAGAACTCCATCATCGTGAATTCGGGGTTGTGACGAACGGAGACGCCTTCGTTGCGGAAGTTGCGGTTGATTTCGAAGACTCGTTCAAAGCCGCCTACGACGAGGCGCTTCAGATAAAGTTCCGGCGCAATGCGCAGGTACATGTCCATGTCGAGCGCATTGTGGTGCGTGATGAACGGCTTGGCGTTGGCGCCGCCCGGAATCGGGTGGAGCATCGGCGTTTCCACTTCGAGGAAGCGGTGCGAAAGCATGAAGTTGCGGATCGCGGCGATGGCCTTCGAACGGACGAGGAAGCGGTTGCGGGAGTCCTCGTTCATGATGAGGTCGACATAGCGCTGGCGATAGCACATTTCCGTGTCGCAGAGACCCTTGTGCTTGTCGGGCAGCGGACGGATGTTCTTCGTCATGAGGCGCAGTTCATGGGCGCGGATGGAGAGTTCGCCCGTCTTCGTGCGGAAGAGCGTGCCCTTGACGGCGACGATGTCGCCGAGGTCGAACGTCTTCCAGGCGGCATAGGCTTCTTCGCCGATGTCGCCCTTCGTGATGAAGTACTGCATGTCGCCCGTGAAGTCGCGGACGGTGGCAAAACTGGCCTTGCCCATGATGCGCTTGAGCATCATGCGGCCGGAGCAGGCCACTTCGGGCTTGAGTTCTTCAAGTTCTTCGGCGGTCGTGTTCTGATACTTGGTGCGGATGTCGCCGAAGAGATCGGTGCGAACGAAGTCGTTCGGATAGGCGACGCCGGCTTCGCGGAGCGCAGCCAGCTTGGCGCGGCGCTCGGCGATGATGTGATTTTCTTCTTCCGCCAGCTGCTGGGCGGTTTCCTGATTCTGAGTCTGTTCGGACATTTTGTGTTCCTGTGGTGAAGCTGCGGCGGACTCGCCGCCGCAGCCTTCCTAGAAGCGGTTGGTGTCTCAGGCGGCGGCGACGCCGTTCTTTAGAGACGCTTCGATGAACTGGTCGAGGTCGCCGTCAAGAACGGCGCCGGTGTTGCCGGTTTCGACATTCGTGCGGAGGTCCTTCACGCGGGACTGGTCGAGCACGTAGCTGCGGATCTGGTGACCCCAGCCGATGTCGGACTTACTTTCCTCGAGCTTCGTCTGCTCTTCCATGCGCTTGCGCATTTCAAGCTCATAGAGCTTGGCCTTGAGCTGCTGCATGGCCTTCTCGCGGTTGCGGTGCTGGGAGCGGTCATCCTGACAGATCGTGATGATGCCGGTCGGAATATGGTGGATTCGAACGGCGGATTCGGTCTTCTGAATGTGCTGGCCACCGGCGCCGGAGGCGCGGAAGACGTCGATGGAGAGGTCGGCCGGATTGATTTCGATTTCGATCGAGTCGTCAACTTCCGGATAGACGTACACGGATGTGAAGGAGGTGTGGCGGCGGGCGTTGGAGTCGAACGGACTCTTGCGCACGAGGCGGTGAATGCCGGTTTCCGTGCGAAGCGTGCCGTAGGCCCATTCGCCTTCAATGAAAAGCGTGCAGGACTTAATGCCGGCAACTTCGCCCGGGCTTTCTTCTTCAAGGGTGACCTTGAAGCCCTTGCGTTCGGCATAGCGCATGTACATGCGTTCGAGCATGCTCGCCCAGTCCTGAGCTTCGGTGCCGCCTGCGCCGGCCTGAATTTCCAGGTAGCAGTTGGACGAGTCCATCGGCTGGTTGAACATGCGCTTGAATTCGAGCTGAGCAACTTCCTTTTCGATTGCTTCGACGTCCTGGCCCACGGCTTCAACCGTGTCCCAGTCCTCTTCGGCCATCGAAAGTTCGAAAAGCTCGGCAGCATCGTTGATGCCCGAGGTGAGCTTGTTGAAGCTGCCGACGATGTCGTCAAGGAGCTTCTTTTCCTTGCTCACTTCCTGAGCATGCTTGGGATCGTTCCAGAGATCCGGGTTTTCAACCTCGCGGTTGACTTCTTCGAGACGGCGCGCTTTGCGATCGACGTCAAAGATACCCCCGAAGTTCGGTCAGACGGCGCGTAAGGTCGTCTGTAAGGTTCTGGATCTGGTTGATGCGTTCGACTTCCATCATGTAACTCTGCTTGTTGTAGGGTTGGAAAAGGAATGGTCGCGCCCAACTGGATGCAGCCGCGTCGGCGGCGCTTGGGGGCGACGGAAATAAAACAATTAATTATAAAACGAAAGCGCCTGCGGTTTTTGCCGCAGGCGCTTCTCAAAATGCGCTCAAGCCTTGGATGATTACAGTTCCGCGGCTTCGATGACAAGCTGAACGGTTCTTCTGCCCATGAATTCGTTGATGTTCGGACGGTAGGCCAGGCGAATCTTGTCCGGAAGGGTCTCCGTGTGGCGGAAGAAGATCGCGTCGAAGCGCTGTCCGCCGAGATCGA
Source organism: bacterium (assembly GCA_037424205.1). GTDB lineage: Bacteria > Pseudomonadota > Gammaproteobacteria > Burkholderiales > Burkholderiaceae_F > Sutterella. The sequence continues at coordinate 6,476 of JAXZEJ010000307.1, forward strand.
GGATGAGCTTGGTGTGGGCGTCCTTCACCAAGGTCTGGCGCACGATGTGGAATTCGTTCGCAAAGATGGGGGCGTCGAAGCCCTGTCCCCAGATCTGGCTGTCGATCGCCTGTACGAGGCGCTCGTTGATCTCGTCGGGTGCAAGTCCTCCGTCGGCATAGATGACGCGTTCGAAGACCGAGGCGTCGGCCATGCTGCGGACGGCCTTTTCGAAGGCGTCCTGAAACGCCGGGAGGTCGGCTTCGCTTCTGAGCGTGAGCCCTGCAGCCATGGCGTGGCCGCCGAAGCGAACGACGGCGCCGGGAATGGCCTTCGAGGCCAAATCAAGCGCATCGCGAAGGTGCACGCCCGGAATCGAGCGTCCCGATCCCTTCAGCATGCCTTCGTCCGCAGGGGCGAAGACGATTGTGGGACGGTTGATCTTTTCCTTGAGGCGGGAAGCGACAAGGCCTACGACGCCTTCATTGAAGCAGGCATCGTAAAGCGTAAGGGTCGCATTCCTTTCGACGTCGTGGCGGGAAAGCGCAACTTCGGCAGCCTGCTGCATTTCGGTCTCGAGCTCCTGGCGGGCGGCGTTGAAGTCGTTGAGGCTTCGCGCGTATTCGAGTGCGACCACGGGGTCGTCGGCAAGAAGACATTCGATGCCGTTTTCCATCGTGTCGAGACGGCCGGCGGCATTGATGCGCGGTCCCAGTGCAAAGCCGAAGTCGCGAACCACCGCGGCCTCGGGCTTTTTGCCGGCAACGGCAAAGAGCGCATTGATGCCGGCATGCGTGCGGCCGAGCCTGATTCGGTTGAGGCCCTGAGCAACGAGGATGCGGTTGTTCTTGTCGAGCTTGACAACGTCGGCCACGGTGCCCAGAGCTACGAGGTCGACGAGCGTGTCGAGTCTCGGTTGCGTCTGCTGCGTGAAGATGCCGCGCTCGCGCAGAAGCGCCCTGAGGGCAAGAAGCACGTAGTACATGACGCCTACGCCGGCAAGCGCCTTCGACGGAAAGGCCGAGCCGGCGAGGTTGGGGTTCACGATGCAGACGGCGGGAGGAAGTTCGGCGCCCGGCAGATGATGGTCGGTGACGACGACGTCTATGCCCAATTCGGCGGCATGACGGACGGCTTCGGTGGAGGAAACCCCGTTGTCGACAGTAAGAAGAACGTCGGGCCGCGGATTGCGTTCGGCAAGAAGGTCGACCACGGTGCTCGATAGGCCGTAGCCGTGGAGCACGCGGTGCGGAACGAAGTAGTCGGCGGCGATGCCCATCATCCTGAGGCCGCGGAGCGCGACTGCGCAGGCGGTGGCGCCGTCGCAGTCGTAGTCGGCGACGACGGTTACGTGTTCGCCGCGTTCGCGGGCAAGGGCCAGACGTTCGGCGGCCTCGCGCGTGCCTTCAAGCATCGAGGGAGCAAGCATGGACTTCCAGTCCTGCGCAAGTTCCGACGAGTCCTTGATGCCTCGGGCGGCGAGCGCACGGGCGACGGGCGAAAGATACCCCTCCTGCTGAAGGCGCAGGGAAGCCGCAAGATCGAATTCGCGGTTGATGATTCGTGTCATCGGGTTTCTCCGGCATAGCTGTCCGGGCACCATGCTTTCGGCGGGACGGAGGATTTTTTGCGGAAGAGCCTGTCCATGAGGCTGGCTTCGGCGGGGGCAAGCGTGGCGGCGCCCGTTTCGCCGAAGGCGACGACGAGAACATTGTCGGCTTCGAAGCGCTTGGCGTCTTCGCGGTAGGAGTCCGCCTTGCGGGCGGCGGCGGGAAGCGCTTCGGCCCAGGCCTTCCAGTCGCGCGCAAGCCAGGCCGGATATAGGTCCTCAATGACGGCAATCACGTCGCCGTGCGGCGCGTCGGGCCATTTGCCGGTGTCCTTGCCGATGCGTTCGAGAAGAATGCCTGCGGCGTTGGCCCAGCCGCGGACGGCGGCGTCGTCTGAGGCGACGCTGCGGATGAGCGTGGGCGGGAAGAAGAGTTCCTCATGGCCGCCTCCGGAAATCCAGAGCGCATCGACGGCAGGCTTGCCGGCCGCTCGGCGTGCGGCGTTCACCGGATGGTCTGCAAGAATGGCGCGCGTTTGGGCGAGAAGGCTTCGGATTTCGTCCGCGGCCTCACCCTCAACAGGGGCTTTGTCGTAATTTAGCCAGGGAAGCGCCATGGCGGGCGCCGTGGTGACGGCCCAGTCCTCGCGTCGCGTGAGAAACCAGCTGGTGTCCCAGATCTGAATGCGAAGTCCCGCCTTGAGAAAGACGGGCTCGATCGCGAAGGTGAGCTCCATGAATTCGCGCTCTTCAAGTTCGGGGCGTTCGGGCAGGACGCATCCGTTGTCAAGCGTGAGCGGCGTAAGGCACCAAAGCTCGGGCGCCTGTTCGCGGCCGCCTAGAGACAGCCAGCGCCAGGGCGCTTCGTGAGGCGTGCTGCTGCGTCGGGTGATGACCCGCCAGAGCCAGGACAGATGAGGTGCGCGGCGATAGCAGCCGGTGTCCATCACCTGCGGTACTGCCTGTCCTGCGCCTTCTCCGAGGCTTGCGAGCGCCCGGGCGCTCTCATCGGGCAGTGAGGCGATAATGCGGTCAGCCTCGTCTGCGGGCAGACGGGCGCCGGGAATGAGAATGAAAGCTTTCGACATAGTTTGTGCATTTTAGCGGCAGGAAGGCAGGCTAGAATGGAAACTTTCCCAACTCTTCAACAGTCAGCCCGTGAAAATTCCGTTTGAACTGACCATCGGCCTCACCTATACGAGAGCCGGACGCAGGGGACGTCGCAAGGACCGCTTCCTTTCGTTCATTTCCGGCATGTCCGTCGCTTCGATTGCGCTCGGTGTTGCTGCGCTTATCATCGTGCTCTCCGTCATGAACGGTTTCCAGAAGGAGGTGCGGGACCGCATGCTCGGTGTCATTCCGCATATTGAAATTACGAACGGCACGGGCCCCATGACCGATTGGAAGAGCGTGGCCGAGGGCATTGAAAAAAATCCCGAGGTGGTTGCGGCCGCTCCCTATGTGCAGGGCCAGGGGCTTCTCAATTCCGGAACCGTCGTGCGCGGCGCGCTGGTCAAGGGCATTGATCCCGCCACCGAGCCGGGTGTGAGCGACATCGCACGGCATCTTGAACGCGTCGAGTCCCTGGACGTGCTGAAGCCCGGCAGCTTCGGCATTCTTCTCGGCCGCGATCTGGCCTTCGCGCTTCGGGTTCGTCCGGGCGACAAGATTTCGATGATGGTGCCGCAGGGAAGCGTGACGCCCGCGGGACTCGTGCCGCGCATGAAGCAGTTCACCGTGCTCGGCTACCTGTCTTCCGGCCATTACGAATATGACAGCTCGATGGCGCTCGTCAACATGCAGGACGCCGCAGCGCTCTTTCGCACGGGCGGCCCGCAGGGGCTTCGCGTGCGCGTCGCCGACATGGATCGTGCGCCTGCCGTTGCCCGCGCGCTCGTCAACACGCTGCCGCCGGGCACCTATGCGGCCGACTGGTCCAAGCAGAACCGTACCTGGTTCGCTGCTGTTCAGGTTGAAAAGCGCATGATGGGGATCATTCTTTTCCTGATCGTTCTTGTAGGCGCCTTCGGACTTGTGTCCTCGCTCGTCATGACCGTGAAGGAAAAGCAGGCCGACATTGCCATTCTCAGAACGCTCGGTGCCAGCGAGGGCGCGATCATGCGCATCTTCGTCATTCAGGGCACGGTCGTCGGCATTGTCGGCGTGGCGGTCGGCGTGGCTTCGGGTCTTCTTGTAGCCGAGAACGTCGGCGTGATCGTAAGCACGATCGAGCGGATCTTCAACGTGGAGTTCCTGCCGAAGTCGATCTACTTCATTTCCGACATGCCGTCCGATCCGAGAATGTCCGACATCGTTCCGATTGCCGTCTTCTCCTTCCTTCTGAGTCTCGCAGCCACGCTCTATCCGAGCTGGCGTGCGGCTCGCACCCAGCCAGCGGAGGCTCTTCGCTATGAATAAGGAATTTGCCGTTGAAGTTTCGCATCTCGTGAAGGTCTATCACGACGGCGAGCATCCCGTGCCCGTCCTGTCCGACGTGAGCTTTTCCGTGGCAAGGGGCGAAACCGTTGCGATTCTGGGCTCCTCCGGATCCGGCAAGTCGACCTTGCTTCACGCCGTCGGCGGGCTTGATGCAGTCGATTCGGGCGAGGTGAGCGTGGCCGGAACAGGTCTTTCCGGACTTTCCCAAAAGGCGCTCGGCGAGCTTCGAAACCGTTCTCTCGGCTTTGTCTATCAGTTTCATCATCTTCTTCCCGAGTTTACGGCGCTCGACAACGTTGCCATGCCGCTTTGGATCCGTCGCGAGGATCAGGAGGCTTCCAGAGAGGAGGCGCGCAGGATGCTTGAGGCCGTCGGACTCGGACATCGTCTGCAGCACCTTCCGTCCCAGCTTTCGGGCGGCGAGCGCCAGCGCGTCGCCATCGCAAGGGCCATCGTCACGAAGCCTGTCTGCATTCTGGCCGACGAGCCGACAGGCAATCTCGACAAAACGACTGCCCAGGGGGTGTTCGACATCTTTTTGAAGCTAGCGCGCGACGAAGGCACGGCCATTGTGATTGTCACGCATGACGAGGGGCTTGCCGCCCGATGCGACCGCATCCTCAGGCTTGATGCCGGTGTTATTCGGGAGGACTGATTTTGACGGGGCTCGTCGACACGCACTGCCATCTGCAGGCCGAGGCTTTCAAGGACGACCTTGCGGACGTCGTGGCCCGCGCTCGTGCCGCCGGCGTAGCCAATATGGTGGTGTGTGCGGGAGAGGCGTCCGATTGGGACCGCACGGCACAGATTGCCCGCGAGCACGGTCTGGCCTACATGCTGGGCATTCATCCGCTGTTCGTCCCGAAGGCCGATGAGGCGGATCTGGAGAAGCTTTCGGTGCTTGCCGAGGCTTCGATGTCGGATCCGCATTTCATCGGAATCGGCGAGATCGGACTGGAGGGGCTCGGAATGACGCTCGATGAGCGTCAGGAGAAATACTTCCGCGAACAACTCAAAATTGCGGCGCGCCTTGGGCTCCCTTGTTCGATTCATGTCAGAAAGAGCGCCTCAAGACTGCTCTATTGGCTCAGGCGCATCCGGGGGTCCGGCGTCATTCATGCGTTCAACGGTTCGGATGCCGAGCGCGACGCCTTCCTGTCTCTTGGCTTCAAGCTTGGGTTCGGCGGCGCTGCCACTTATGAAGGCAGTCTGCGAATCCGTCGCCATCTTGCCGAAGTGCCCTCGGATGCCTTCGTGCTTGAGAGCGATTCGCCCGATATGCCGTCTTCGGCCCGCAGAGATTCCGGAAATCTGAGGACGGAACCCGCCGACGTGGCCGATACGGCCGCTTTGGCCGCCGCTTTGCGGCATGTTTCTAAGGACGATCTCGTACTTCAGTCAACTCAAGCCACGGAAGCGGCGTTTCCAAGACTTCGCCTTTGCCAAGTTCGTTAATATAGTCGGATCAACCCCGCAAAATAGGAGGGCGTTCATTCATGACTACGAAGGACATTCTTGTCTCGATCATCGGGCTGGATCAGCCCGGTATCGTGGCTGCGACGGCGGAAACGCTGACAAGGCTTGGCTGCAACATCGAGCAGATGACTCAAACGACGCTTCGGGATCAGTTCACGGCAGTGTATCTCGTGAACAAGCCGGAAGACATTGAAAACAAGAACATCCAACTGGAAATTCAGACCGCATACGACTTGAAGAAGTTCCGTCTGACGGTCTCCATCCGCGACGTGGAGGCCTCGTCCGGCGCCACCTCCGGCGAACCCTTCATCGTGAGCATTTGGGGCAAGGACCGCAACGACATCATTGCCACCTTTGCCCGCATCTTTGCCGAACAGCGCATCAATGTGGAGGGCCTCAAGGCGTTCCGCATTGAGGACAATCAGAGCCTTCAGGTCTTTGAAGTCGTTATTCCGGAGCAGGTCGACACCCGTTCTCTGCACAGGATCATGGGCGAGCGCGCCAAGCGCATGGGTCTCAGGCTCTCCATGCAGCACGCCGCCATTTTTGAAGCCATTCATCGAGTTCGCGTCGATTGAGCCGAAGAGGATTTGCCAATATGCTGACAGATAGTGAAGTTCTCTCAACACTTTCGATGTTGAGGTCGGAACATTTGGATGTGAGAACGGTCACGATGGGCATCAGCCTGTTTGACTGCTGCTCTCAGGATTACGACACCTTCGCCTACAAGGTTCGAAGCAAGATTTTGAAGAATGCCGAAAAGCTGGTGGAGACCTGCGACATCGTTGGCGACCGCTATGGCATTCCCGTCGTCAACAAGCGCATTTCGGTAAGCCCGATGGCGACCGTGTGCGCGGGTTTCACGCGAGATCAGATGGTCGATGCCTGTCGCGTGCTCGACGACTGCGCCAAGGATGTCGGCGTCGACTTCATCGGCGGCTTCGGTGCTCTGGTGGAAAAGGGCATGACGCCGGGCGAGCGCAATCTGATTGATTCGCTCCCCGAAGCTCTAGCCTGCACGGACCGCATCTGTTCCTCGATCAACGTGGGTTCCACGAAGGCGGGCATTAACATGGACGCCGTGAAGCTCATGGGCGAGCGCATTCTCGACGTGGCCGCTGCTACCGCCGATCGCGACGCCATCGGATGCGCCAAGCTCGTCGTCTTCTGCAACATTCCGCAGGACGTTCCCTTCATGGCGGGCGCCTATCTCGGCGTGGGCGAACCCGACGTCGTCATCAATGTGGGCGTATCCGGACCGGGCGTCGTCAAGAAGGCCCTTGACCGCGCCTTTGAGGCCAAGGGCGACTACCTCACGATTACGGATGCGGCCGAAGTCATCAAGCACACGGCTTACAAGGTCACGCGAGTAGGCGAGATCATCGGCAACGAAGTCGCTCAGCGCCTGCATCTGCCGTTCGGCGTGGCCGACCTGTCGCTCGCGCCGACTCCCGCCGTCGGCGACAGCGTGGGCGAAATCTTTCAGACGATGGGGCTTTCCTCCATTGGCGCCCCGGGCACGACGGCCATTCTGGCCATGCTCAACGACGCCGTGAAGAAGGGCGGCGTTTTCGCTTCCTCGCATGTGGGCGGCCTTTCGGGTGCCTTCATCCCGGTTTCCGAAGACAGCGCCATTGAGGCCGCCGCCCGCAGCGGTGCTCTTACGATGGAAAAGCTTGAGGCCATGACGAGCGTCTGCTCCGTCGGTCTTGACATGATTGCCATTCCGGGCGATACGAGCGCAACGACGATCTCCGGCATGATCGCCGACGAAATGGCCATCGGCATGATCAATTCGAAAACCACCGCAGTCCGAATCATCCCCGTGCCCGGCAAGGGCGTGGGCGAGAAGGCCGTATTCGGCGGCCTGCTCGGCGAAGCTGCAATCATCCGTGTTCCGGGCGGGGATTCGACGGGCTTTGTCAAGCTCGGGGGTCGTATTCCCGCACCGATCCACTCGCTCAAGAACTGACGGCCTTGCGATAGGTCTGTTGGGCGAATCCGGCGGCTTTTGCCGGCCGGATCGGAGGCAAGCAGAGGCACTGTCCTTCCTAAGGAGGGCGGTGCCTCTTTTTGTTTTGTTTGGACATGAAAGAAAGTGAATGCCACTAAGGAGTTACTCCTAAAGAACTATGGAAGTGCGGCTAAAGAAGTATTGACGGTTTTGAAAAGAAAGAAGAGTATTTGGGAGTAATTTAAAGGAGACGCGGCCGACAAACGAATGCCGTGGAGAAGTTTTTATGCCGTATCTGTGCGACGTCTGTTTCAGCCGTTCCGTTTTCAAGGGCGCATTCCGGTCATGGATGCCTGCCCTTGCAGTCTGTGTTCCTGCCGTTGCTTTGACCTGTCCCCTCTTTGCCGGAGAGGTCGATGTTGTGCTGAAGCCTCATGAGCCGACTTACTATCCCGAGACTGCCGCCGGCCTCGTTCGCGTGACCGGCGTAATGCCCGAGGTGCCTACTGCCGGCATGGGAAATTCGCTGGTGGTGCCTCTGATGAAGCCGGGCGCCGTCTTTCGCGTGAAGGGACTGGACACCGCCATGGTCGCGGACGGGGTTTCGCTCGTCCTTCCTGCCGGATCGGACTGTGCGAAGGTAACGGCTTACGGCGGAACGACAACCATTTTCATGCGGACCGATGATCTCTTCAGCGGCGAGGACGGCGATGAGGATCAGGGAGATGAAGGGGATGGAGCGGGTGGCGGATCCGGCGTGCCGAGCTTGCCTGGTTTTCCCGGCGGGTCAGGCAATTTGGGAGATCTTGACAATTATCATCCGGAGTCCCCCGCCTTTTTTCGAATCGGTTCCGTGCGGGCTGCGGCGGATGACGATGCCGGTGCAGGCGAAGGCGCTTTGACGGTTCCGTATTCAAAGGAGGCGCTGGCGGAGAAAGCCTACGATGCCGTCCTTTTCGGGAACGAGAGCCGCTACATCCTGAAAACGAGAGGAAGGCTTCCGAAGGACATTCTGGTTCTTCAGGACAAGTTGGACGTCACGGGGAATTCCTGCATATGGATCGGAGGCGACGGGACGACCGCCCCCGGCGTCAGCTTCTACATGGGGGATAGTACTGCGCTTGTAGTCGAAAGAGCGATGCTTGAGTCGCTTGGTGCGGAGGATGGCGCCGTCACGTTTCGAGACGGAACAAAGAGCATTTTCGGAAAGGATGTCGCGGTTCTCGTGACAAACGGGGTGGACGATCTTGAAGAGGACCCGGAGACTTCCGAGGGCATGGCGCAAAGCGTCCCGGGGGTGTTCAGAATCGAGAGCGGAGCCGAGGTCGACGGTTTGGAGAATGTCGTTCTATTTTTCACCAAGTCCGGCTGGGTGACGATGATGAAGCTCGAGCGTGCCGGCGACGGTTCGGTCAATGCGGTCGAACATCAATGGACCTATGCAGGGCCGCTTGAATCGGTTGTCAATGCACTGGCCGGACGAGCGGCCCGAGGGCAGGGCCCCAGACCCGTGATGGCCGAATTGATGAGACGAGAAGGGCCGGAGGAGTTCGGACTCAGCTTTGTTCGTCCGGTGGCCTTGTCGATTGGACCGGGCACTCTTCAGGAGATGCAGAGAGCATCGGAAAGTGTTGTCGGCACGGGAGCCAGGGCGGCTGTTGCCTTTGAGGACGGACAGATCGTCAAGACGACCCTGAGAACGGGCAGAAGCCGGGGAGCGTATAAGAACACGGAGGGGCTTGGACTCGAATCTCCGAATTGGACAAGATCGATCGAGGGGCTGGATCTGGAGGCTCAGGCTCGATACATAAACCGGTTTGCCGGACTGCTGTTCTCGTATTCGGATGCAAGCATTAAGAACGAGATTACCGACAGCATCATCAGCCAGGATTCCAATGTTCTCTCGGCTTCTCTGTATGGCGGCTGGGGCCGTGAAGGGTGGTCTGTGTTCGGGTTTGGGAGCTTCGCAGGCGCCGAGGACAGGCTTCGGATAACGACGGCCGAGGGGCTTCTTGCTTCGTCGGAACCGTCGAGAAAGGCCGTTACGGCAGGATTTGCCGCAGCCTACTATCCCGCCTGGGGCAATTACAAAAGCGTGGGCTTTACGGGATCTGTTGCAGCGACCAACGTCTTCAAGTCGTCGTACGTCGTCGCCTACGACGGGCTGGATGTCCTGAAGGTCGAGGAGCGGAACCGGATTGTCGGGACGCTGCAGCTTCAGGCGGGCGTTCACCATCTCTTTCGAATTTCTCCCAATGTTTGGGTGAAGGCCGACATTGAGGCCGGCGGTCGTGCAAGAGGCGGTGATCTGGACGTCACGCAGACGGTGAGCGCAGCCGGAGCAAGCGCGAGCCGCAAGGGCGACGGCTTGAGTGCTGGAGAGGTCTTTGCAGATGCTGCCTTAAAGGTGCGGCTGCGTGACAGCGTGGCGGGGCTCAGCTTTTCCGGCTCCGCGGGTCCGAACGGATCCCGGTCCTGGACGGGCGGCTTCATGGTCCAGTACAGTCTGGATTAATATCCCTCCGCGGACGCTTTGGCGGAAGCGATCTTCCAGAGCCTGCCTATCCGACAGTCGATCCTTTAAAATGGAAGATGCAGGCATGCGTCTTTTCGGCATGGTTCGAAGGCGCCTGTCTGAGTGACTGTTGAAGCCCTTCGCGGCCGTCGAAAAGGCCGGTGGAGGAGCCTGGAGGAGAATAAACAGAAATGTCGGAAACACCTGCGTTGGTCGTGGACGTCTCGCTTGCGCGCAGCATGGTCGAGCCGCTCTATCGTGACCTTACCCTTTCGACCGGTGAGAGCGTCATGCAGCATGCCGACGGCATCGCCAGCATTCTCAGAGAGGTCAGGGATGATCCGGAACTTATTAGCGCAGCCTATCTTTTCTGCGTGCCGACCGTGATACAGAATTCCGGCGAATGGATCGAAAAGAGCTTCGGTCCCGCCGTCAACGGGCTCGTGCAGGAGCTCGGGCAGGTCAACGAACTCTCACGGCGCGCCCGTTCTGAAAACGAGGAGGCCAATACGCGCCATCAGGTGGAGGCCATGCGCCGCATGTTCCTCTCGATGTGCAAGGACCTGCGCGTCGTCCTTCTCAAGCTTGCGAGCCGCCTGCAGACGCTGCGCTGGTTCGCCGCGTCGAAGCGCGAGGGCGCCGAGAAGTTCGGCGCTGAAACGCTTGAGCTTTACGCACCACTCGCCAACCGTCTCGGCATCTGGCAGCTCAAATGGGAGTTGGAGGATCTGTCGCTTCGCTTCACGCGACCGGGAGAGTACCGTGAAATCGCTCAGCAGCTCGACGAATCCCGCGAGCAGCGAATTGAATTCATGCAGAGCGCCGTACTTCGAATCCGCACGCTTCTTGAGAAAAACGGCATCAAGGCCGAGGTTTCCGGACGTCCCAAGCACATCTATTCGATCTGGAAGAAGATGCAGCGAAAGCACCTGCGCTTCGACCAGCTCTTCGACGTGCGCGCCGTGCGCATCATCGTCGATACGGTCGAACGCTGCTATCAGGTGCTTTCCATCGTGCACGAGAACTTCCCCGTGCTGTCGAAGGAGTACGACGACTACATCGCCAAGCCCAAGCCCAACGGCTATCAGTCGCTGCACACCGTGGTGACCGACAAGGCCGGCCGTCCTCTTGAGATCCAGATCCGCACCCGTGCGATGCACGAGTTCGCCGAACTCGGCGTGGCCGCGCACTGGCGCTACAAGGAGGCGGGAAATTCCAACGGCGTCTCAAGCGCCGAGGAGCAGCGCGTCGCATGGCTGCGCCAGCTCCTTGCCTGGGGCAGCGACATGCAGCATCAGGGCCAGCCCGAAGGCGAGGCCGTGCTTGACGACCATATCTATGCTCTGACCCCGCAGGGGCGCGTGGTCGAACTTCCGAGAGGCGCAACGCCGGTCGACTTTGCCTATGCCGTTCACACGCAGCTTGGTCATCGCACGAAGGGCGCCAAGGTCGATGGCGTTCTGGTGCCGCTCAACACCAAACTTGAAACCGGTCAGACCGTAGAGATCATTGCCGCCAAGGTGGGACAGCCCTCCCGCGACTGGCTCTCTGCTGAAAAGGGATTTGCGGTCAGCCCGCGTACCCGAAACAAGGTTCGGCAGTGGTTCAACGCGCAGCAGACTGCGGAGCTTACCGCGCTCGGCCGCGAAAAGATCGACAAGGAGCTTGCGCGCCTGGGCAAGACGGCTGTCAAGCTTGAGGATCTGGCCAAGCGTCTTGGCTACGAGGGCGTGGACGAGCTCTGCCTCGCCTACGGCAAGGAGGAAATCACTCAGACGGCGCTCGCCACCGCAGTGCAGCCTCCGAAGCCTGCCGCGCCCGAGCCCGACGAGGTGCAGATCCGCCAGTCCCGCAACACCGGCAAGAGCGACGTGCTGGTCGTGGGTGTTGACTCGCTTCTCACTCAGCTCGCGCGCTGCTGCCATCCGGTGCCTCCCGACGATATCGTGGGTTACGTCACCCGCGGCCGGGGCGTGACCATTCACCGCGCCGATTGTCCGAACATCCGAAATATGTCCGAACAGGATCACGGCCGCCTGATCGAGGTGAGCTGGGGCAAGGGCGGCGACGGCGTCTTCCCGGCAGAAGTCTTCGTCGTGGCAACAGATCGTCCGGGGCTTATTCGCGACATCTCGGAAATCTTCATGAAGGCCAAGCAGAACCTCACGGGGATGAACTCCCAGAAGGTGAAGACCGACGTGCACATGCGCTTTACGGTTGAGATCCCGTCTGCCGAAAGTCTGACGGCTTCGCTGACGGCCATTCGCGAGCTCAAGGGCGTTCTTTCTGCCCGACGCTGCTGATTTCATGCGTGAAAACGGCGTTGTTACAAATGTAATACCGTAAATGCGGGAGGCGAGAAACATGGTTTTCTCGCCTTTTTTCCTTGTAAAACAAAGGCTTAGCTAATTTCAATCGAAACAATGTGAAAAATATTTTCATCAGACTATTGTTTTTTGGAAAAACTCAGGCATAATTTCGTTCTCGCAACGGCAGGCACGTAGCTCAGTTGGTTAGAGCATCACCTTGACATGGTGGGGGTCGTTGG
>JAXZEJ010000308.1:0-2360 GCA_037424205.1 bacterium
AAGTCCATCGTATGGCTGAAGCCAACAAGGCCTTCTCGCACTTCCGCTTCTAATTCCTGTTCGCTGCATGGGGAATTCCTCTCCATGCAGCTTGTCTAGTGAGGAACCTTAAATGGCTCGTCAAACCCCGATTTCGCGTTACCGCAATATCGGTATCTCTGCCCACATTGACGCGGGCAAGACCACCACGTCCGAACGTATTCTGTTCTACACCGGTGTCAGTCACAAGATCGGTGAAGTGCATGATGGCGCTGCCACCATGGACTGGATGGAACAGGAACAGGAACGTGGTATTACGATTACGTCCGCTGCCACCACCGCCTTCTGGCGTGGCATGGAAATGCAGTGGGAACCGTATCGCCTGAACATCATTGACACCCCGGGGCACGTTGACTTCACCGTTGAAGTTGAACGTTCCATGCGCGTCCTTGACGGCGCCTGCATGGTTTACTGCGCCGTGGGCGGCGTTCAGCCGCAGTCCGAAACCGTTTGGCGTCAGGCCAACAAGTACCATGTCCCCCGTCTTGCTTTCGTAAACAAGATGGACCGTACGGGCGCCAACTTCTTCAAGGTCTACGACCAGATGAAGAAGCGCCTGAATGCCAATCCGGTGCCTGTTGTTGTGCCGATCGGCGCTGAAGACCAGTTCGAAGGCGTTGTCGACCTCATCAAGATGAAGGGCATCATTTGGGATCCGAAGACCCAGGGCATGAAGTTCGACTATGTCGACATTCCGGCCAACCTCGTTGACGTTGCCCAGGAATGGCGTGAAAAGATGGTTGAAAGCGCTGCTGAAGCCTCTGAAGAGCTCATGAACAAGTACTTGGAAAACGGTGATCTTTCTGAAGAAGATATCATCGCCGGTCTTCGCCAGCGTACTATCGCCTGTGAAATTCAGCCGATGCTCTGCGGTTCCGCTTTCAAGAACAAGGGCGTTCAGCGCATGCTCGACGCCGTTGTCCAGTTCCTGCCGTCTCCGGTTGACATCCCGCCGGTTGAAGGTTTCGACCTTGACGAAAAGCCGACGTCCCGCGAAGCTAAGGATGAAGCTCCCTGCGCCGCTCTCGCTTTCAAGATCATGACTGACCCGTATGTCGGTCAGCTGACCTTCCTCCGTCTGTATTCCGGCATCATTAACTCTGGCGACACCGTTCTCAACTCTGTCAAGGGTCAGAAGGAACGTGTTGGTCGTCTGCTTCAGATGCACGCCAACGACCGTAAGGAAATCAAGTTCGTGGAAGCCGGCGACATTGCCGCTGCCGTGGGTCTGAAGAGCGTTACGACGGGCGACACGCTTTGCGCTCTTGACGCTCCGATCATTCTCGAACGCATGGAATTCCCGGAACCGGTTATTTCTCAGGCTGTCGAACCGAAGACGAAGGCTGACCAGGAAAAGATGGCTCTCGCACTGAACCGTCTTGCCCAGGAAGACCCGTCCTTCCGTGTTCGTACGGACGAAGAATCTGGCCAGACGATTATTTCCGGTATGGGCGAACTCCATCTCGAAATTCTCGTTGACCGTATGAAGCGTGAATTCAACGTTGACTGCGCTGTCGGCAAGCCTCAGGTTGCTTATCGTGAGACGATCCGCTCCGTGGTTGAAAACGCCGAATGCAAGTTTGCCAAGCAGTCCGGTGGTCGTGGTCAGTATGGTCACGTTGTGCTCAAGCTTGAGCCGCTCGAACCCGGCAAGGGCTTTGAATTTGTCGACGCCATCAAGGGCGGCGTGGTTCCGCGTGAATACATCCCGGCCGTTGAAAAGGGTGTGGAAGATACGCTCAAGGCTGGTGTTCTTGCTGGCTACCCGGTTGTTGACGTGAAGGTCACGCTCCACTTCGGTTCCTACCACGAAGTCGACTCGAACGAAAACGCGTTCAAGATGGCTGCCTCCATGGCCTTCAAGGATGGTATGCGCAAGGCTGATCCGGTTCTTCTTGAACCGGTCATGGCTGTCGAAGTCGAAACGCCGGAAGAAAAGATGGGCGACGTTATGGGCGACCTTTCTTCCCGTCGTGGCGTGATCCAGGGCATGGACGACCTCGTCGGCGGCGGCAAGAGCATCAAGGCTGAAGTGCCGCTGGCCGAAATGTTCGGCTATGCCACGCAGCTTCGCTCCCTCACGCAGGGCCGTGCCACGTACACGATGGAGTTCAAGCACTATGCTGAAGCTCCGCGCAACGTTGCCGAAGCCGTGATCGCCGACAAGGCCAAGTAAGATCTACAATAGAACTGTTTTTTAACCCCTAATCTTTAAGGACCAAAAATGGCCAAGGGTAAGTTTGAACGTACCAAGCCCCACGTTAACGTGGGCACGATCGGTCACGTGGACCATGGTAAGACCACGCTGACGGCTGCTATCA
>JAXZEJ010000309.1:0-4467 GCA_037424205.1 bacterium
ATCGCGGTTCTCGCCGAATTCCATCACGCCGACGTCAAGTTCGCAACGACGGCCGTCGCCTCAACGACGCTTTTCTCGCTCGTCGCGATTCCCGTGTGGATGATCCTCGTGACGGTTCTGATCCAAGGCTAAGTCATTCTTCCTCAGCGAGCTTCTTCGGAAGCGCGTCGAACTCTTCCTTTCGAGCGACCACGTCGGCCAGATCACGGTCGAGCTGCTCGATGTCCTCCTCGAGGTCGCGGATGTCCTCCTCGTCGGCCTCGATTTCCTCCATGAATTCGATCTCGCCCTCAATGTTGTTGCGCTTGAGCGCCATGGCGTCGATCGTCTGCTCGAAGTCCGATGCCGTCAACGCCTCGAGCGGCGCATCCAGCACGCGGATGCCGCGGAGCTTCGGCGCCGTGCCCGGAGCCCAGTCCTCCTCGGGCGACATGAAGGGTTCGCCGACGTTGGGGCCGAACCCCGGCGGGAGCGGCCTGCCGGCCGCCTTTTCCAAGGCCTTGTAGGGATCCTCGAACTTCATGTCCTCAGTGCCCGGAATCGGGCGCTCAAGAGGCGCCGTGCCGGGCTGCTCAACCTTCGGGATGAAGGCTTCCTCCGGCATGGCCGCAAGCAGGTCTACAGGCTTGGCGGCAGACGCCTCGTCATGCTTCGGCGCGTCGTTCACGGGACGGGGCCCTAGCGTCATCGACATCTCGATTTCGCCGAGCACGAGCGGGCCCGATTCAGCGGAGAGCCTCAGGGTCTGGCCCGTCTCCTCGTTCTTGAGAATGACGGTGCCTTCGGGAAGGATGACGGTAAAGCGGGACATTCGAACCGGCCTCGAGAGTTGAAAAATAGATAATTTAGCATTAAGCGCCCTGTTCTACTATTATCGAACAATCGGTTTGCTCAGACCCGTGCGCGCCGCACGCGGACCCCAAAAGGATTTTTCGATGTACACCTTCTTTTCCATCGTTTTCGGCCTCATCTGGGCCGTCGCCTCGTTCCTGCTTCTCTTCAAGGTCTGGGACGTTCTCGGCCCGATCGTGCTCGCCGTCTCCAAGAACCATATTGTCCAGAGCGCCGCGCTCGTCATCACCTATCTCGTGATCTTCGGCATCCCGGCCTGGTGCTGGGTCAAGCTTTTCGGCTGATCCGCCCGCCGCTTCCGCCCGGACAACACGGCCCGACGCCATCTCAAAAGCGCCGGGCTTTTTTGCGCCCGCAAAAAAGCCGCCGCGTTCAAGTCGAACTGCGGCGGCTGTCAGCATGAGAAACCGGAATCAGCGGACCTTGCCGATCACGAGGTCGATGCCGTCGGTGCCCGTCTTGACGGGGCCGGCCGTTTCGCCCTCAATATCGCCCGGCTGCGGCATGAAGTTGCCGGTGTGCGAGATGCGGGCTCCGACGATCACGTCCTTGACGTCGGCGAGCGTCGTGGCGCCCATGGCCATCGTCATGTCGCTCGTGAGCTTGAAGTCGAACGGAAGCTCCTTGGCGGTGATGCGCATGAAGGCGACCGGCATCTTCGAGCCCGTGGTCGGACGAGCATAGATGAAGACGACGTCGTCGGGCTTCACCTTGGGGGCATGAGCCTTGTCGAGCGTCACGCGGCCGGCGACGAACGAAGGCGCGGCAGCCTGGACGGTCGGGACGGACTCGCCCTTGAAGCTTTCGGCTTCAGCCTGACGGGCGGCCGGATCCATGCCGGCGAGACGACGGGCCTCGTTGATGTTGTTGCGGATCTGCTCGGCATCGCCGAAGTCCTCGGGCAGCACGACGAGAAGCTTTTCCCAGTAATTGGCGGCTTCGGCGTACTTTTCATGGTCCCAGGCGTCGATGGCGAGAAGCGCGAGCGACTTCCACTGGCCCGGATCAATCTTGAGTGCACGATGCAGAAGCGCACGGGCCTCGTCGTTGATCATCTTGTTGTTGGCAGCGGCCGTCATGTCGGCCATGTCGGCCAGAATGTCGGCATTGTTCGGCACCAGACGGTCGACTTCCCGGAAGGCATCGAGAGCTTCGGCAAAGCGACCGATGTTGGAAAGCGTGCGGGCGAGCATGTACCAGGTCTGCGCGTCATCGGGCGTTTCCTTGAGGCGATTCTGCAGACGCTCGACGGCTGCCGTCATGTCGGACTGGCTGTGGCCTCTCATCTGGCGCTGCTGAGCCTGGACCTGCTCAAGGAAGGCGGGATCCATGGCGTTGTAGCGGCCAAGCGCAAGGTAGCCGAAAACGGCGGAAGCCGGAATCACGACGGCGAGCACGACGGCAACGATGCGGGCAACCTTGGACTGATCCTTGGCTTCGGCGTCCGTATCGCGGGAGGTTTCCTCAAGCACGCGGCGCTCGAGCTCGAGGCGGGATTCCTCGTACTCGTCGATGTCGATGCGGCCGGCGGCGCGATCCTTTTCAAGGTCGGCAGCCTGCTGGCGAAGAATCGTCAGAATCGTTTCGTGGCGGTCTTCGGATTCGGTCGTCTTGCGGCCGCCGAACCAGAGCGGCAGCGCCACGGCAGCCATCGCGATCAGGCAGAAGACGACGCAGATGATGATGAAGGTGGTCAGCATCGCTTACTCCTTGTCGCCCGAGAGCAGCTTGTCCGCACGAGCCTTTTCCTCGGCGGTGAGCGGCCGGACGGTCTTGGCGACGGCCGACTTGCGGCGGCGGAGGTTGAGATAGAAGGCTGCGAGGCCGACGAAGAAGAGCGCAACCGGACCGAGCCACAGGATGATCGTGTTGTACTGGAAGGGCGGCTTGTAAAGCACGAAGTCGCCGTAGCGCTCGACCATGTAGTCGACGATCTGCTTGTTGGTCTTGCCGGCCTTGACCTGCTCGATCACCTGATTGCGCAGGTCGACGGCGAGTTCTGCATTGGAATCGGCGATCGACTGGTTCTGGCAGACAAGGCAGCGGAGCTGTTCGGACACCTCGACGACGCGCTGGTGCGCGACCGGATCAAAGGCGGTCGGAGCGGCTTCGCGCGGCGCGGCGAAGGCCGTGCCGGCCATCAGTGCACAGGCCGCAAGGGCGGCGCCCATAAGCTTGACGGACTTCATCATTCGGCCTCCAGCTGCTTGATCAGGGGCTTGAGCTGCTCGTTCCAGATCTGCGGATCAAGCGGATAGCTCACCTTGGCGCGGATCACGCCCTTCTTGTCGATGACGAAGGTCTCGGGCACGCCCGTGACGCCGAGGTCAAGGCCGACCTTGTTCTTCACTTCAAAGACGACCATGTCATAGGGATTGCCCTGCTGGCGCAGCATGTTGAGCGCGGCGGCGGGGTTGTCCTTGTAGACGAAGCCCACGATCGGAGTCTTGAGGCCGTCCTTCTTGAGCTTGACCATGTAGGGGTGCTCCTGCTTGCAGGGCACGCACCAGGTGGCCCAGACGTTGAGCATCCAGACCTTGCCCTTCATTTCCTCGGTCGAGAGGTTCTTCGAAGTGTCGAAGAGCGTCGGCAGGGACCAGGCCGGCATCGGCTTGTTGATGAGGACCGAGGGCAGCTGGCGCGGATCCATGTAGAGCCCCTTGAAGAGGAAGCCCGCGAGGACGATGAAGATACCAAAGGGAATCAGATACTTGAGCGACTTTTTCATGACTTATTCTCCGTCAGCTTCGTTCTTCTGCTTGCGGCGGCGATAGCGGCGGTCGGAAGCAGCCCAGAGGCCGGCGACGGCCATGATGATGCAGCCCCACCAGATCCAGGTGACGAACGGCTTGCAGTATGCGCGGACGATCCAGCCGCCGTCATTGGTCGGCGTGCCGAGGCTCACGTACACGTCGCCCGTCAGGGAATGGCGGATGGCGGACTCGGTCATCGGCATGGAGTTGGAGCTGAAGTACTTGCGCTTTTCAGGATAGAGATGCTGGATCTCCTTGCCGTCGACACTGAGCGTGAAGTCGCCGCGGTCGGCCGAGTAGTTCGGGCCGCGAACATTTTGAACGCCGTTGAACGTAAACGTGTAGCCGGCAACCGTCACGGTCTCGCCTTCGTACATGCGGACGTCGCGTTCGGACTGATAGCCCTTGACGAGCGCAACGCCGATGATGAAGACAGCCACGCCGACATGCGCGAGCTGCATGCCCCAGAAGGCGCGCGGCTGGCGAAGAAGGCGCGCAACGACGCCGCCTTCCTGATTGCGGATCTGATGACGGAACGTCTGGATCACGGCAAAGAAGACGAACATGGCGGAAGTGCAGCCGATGAAGGCCCAGTGGCCGAATTCGCCCATGAGAAGCGGAATGGCCGCGCCGGCGACGACGGCGGCGACGAGGCACCAGGCAAGCTCGCGGGCGAGCGCCTTGGGATCGGCATCCTTCCAGCGGGCGAGCGGACCCACGCCCATGAGGAAGACGCACGGCAGCATCAGCGGGCCGAACACGGCGTCAAAGTACGGAGGACCGACGGAAATCTTGCCCGCGTTGAGCGCGTCGAGGAAGAGCGGATAAAGCGTGCCGAGAAGCACGGCGCCCATGGCCACGA
>JAXZEJ010000310.1:0-7052 GCA_037424205.1 bacterium
ACGAACTTGCAGGCTTCCTTGTGGGCGGCGATGTAGTCGCCGGCGAACATGCGCAGGAACTGGTGCTTGGCGTTGAGAATGGCGTTGAAGAGGAAGAGGGAGCGGCCCTTGGCAAAGAGCGCAACGCCTTCCATCTGGTCTTCGTAGCAGGGGTTGCCCGTCGTGCGGCCGAGGGCGGCGTTTTCGTCAAGCATGAAGCTGTGGTTCACGCGGACGGTCTCCATCGAGGCGCAGCCCGGGAGAATGGCCTTGCGGCCGCCGCCGTAGCCGGAGAAGTAGTGGTGCACGATCGTGCCCGTGAGGATCACGTGGTCGACGTTGCAGAGCTCCTTGTGAATGTTGACCGGCGTGCCGCGGGACGTGGTGCCGAAGTATTCGAAATCGTCGTCGTTCGTGCAGATGCTGTTGTACATCTTGAGGCGGGAGGCGACGTTTTCGCCGACGCCTTCGACCATTTCCTCGTGGGACATGGCGCGGTGCGTGCCGAGCGCGAAGACGATCTTCATGTCCTCGTCCTTGACGCCGAGACGATTCATTTCGTCCACGAGCACCGGCATGAAGTCGAAGCTGTTGGCAACGCGGGTCGGGTCGTTGCAGATGAAGGCGACCGTGTCGCCCGGCTTGACGATTTCTTCGATCGACGGACAGCCGATCGGGTGGCGGATCGCTTCAAGCACGCCGCCCTTGATGTCTTCCATCGGCGGGAATTCTTCGGTGCGAACCACCTTCAGAACGCGATTCTCTTCAACGGTAAAGGTTTTGCGGCCGCGCCCGTAGGCGAAGTCGTAGGTCTTCATGGCCATGTTTGTCTCCTAGTTTCGGCATGTGCGGGGCGGGACCATGGTCAGTCGCAGGGTCTGGCTCTCGGGTTGGCATCTACCTCGAAGGAGGTAGTACTTTAGGTGGTCCCGGCCTGCCGTAGGATCATTATAGGTGCGGCTGAGCTTCTTAAAAACGGGTTCATGCCGTCAACTTGCCGATATGCGGTGCAAGGTCAAGCCGATGAGACAAACTTACACGAAAGAGGTATGCGAACCTTGCGCAAAGGGCGCATTTGGCGGTTGATTTCTCTCAAAATGAGGCCGGCCGGGGTGTTCCGGCCGGCGCTTGTGCCGCGGCTTACTTGCCGTCGACGCTGTTTACAAGGTTCATGCGCATGATGGCGCGGTGCTTCGAGCCGTCGAGACGCTCGAGGTCGAAGCAGTCGCCGTCGACCGTCGGAAAGTCCGAAATGTAACGATTGATTTCTGCGAGTGCTTCTTCCGGGAGCGTGCGGCCGATGAGTTTGGCATTGCCTTCGACGTGTCGCGAATTGCGCGTGCCGATGACGGCGGCCGCCACTTCGGGCTGCGCGAGGGTCCAGAGGGTTGAGACATTGGCAATCGAAAGGCCGAGCGGATCGCCGATCCGCTTCATGAGGGCGAGCAGTCCCTGAAAGCCCTCCCAGCGGAGCGAATCCTCGATGACGAGCGCGTACTTGACGAGAGAGCGGTTTTCGAAGTGCACGGGCTTCGGAGCGCGGAGCCACTTTTCGGACATGAAGCCGCCCGCGACGGTGCCGTAGCAGATGAGCTTGACGCCGGTGTCGCGGCAGAGCTTTTCAAGCCTCATGGCCGGACGGCGGTCGAGCACGGAATACTGGCACTGGTTGGTGGCGACGGGAATGCCTGCGTCAAGGAGCTTCTTGAGTTGAACGGCGTTGAAGTTGGTGGTTGAAATGAGGCGGATGAGGCCCTTTTCCTGCAGGCGCACGAGCTCGCCCGCCACGTCGACCATGCCCGGCACCTCGTAGTCCCACCAGTGAAACTGAACGGCATCGAGGCGTTCGACGCCGAGGCGCTTGAGGCTTCGCGTGATGATGTTCTCGACGTAGGCCGCATTGACGTTCGCGAGATCGTTGAGGTCGGGTACGAACTTGGTGTGAATCTGCGGAAGGCGAAGGCCGGCCTTTCGGCGCTCGCGGATGATGCTCCCGAAGAAGTCCTCGACGCCCGTGTAGATGTCGGCGCAGTCGAAGGTGTCGAACCCGAGGTCGATCAGGCGGTTGAAGGCTGCTGCGGCGTCCGTCATGTCAAGAGGCTTATCAAGCGCATGGCCCGCGGAAAGCTGCCAGCCGCCGTTGATCACGCGGGGAATCGAATAGTCGGGCGTAAGCGTGAAGCGGTCCATCATCGGGGCGGTGTCGGTCATTTTGATGTTTTCCATTTTATGAATATGTGGTATTCGGTTAATGCTTGTCGCCGGCGTCGAGCGGCACCACGGTGCATTCGGCGTGCGAAAGAATGCGGCGTCGGGTGCGGCGGATTCGGAATTTCGCGCCGCAGTTGGGATCCGGGCAGGCGATGAGCGCATCGGTCGTCATCCAGTCGTTGGGCGACGTGGGCCGCTCCTTTGCGGGAAGCAGAGGCAGAAGCGCCGCGAGCGCATACATGGAGAAGCGGCCGCCTTCGGGAAAGACGAGGTCCTCGCCCTCGACCAGAAAGCCGCTTCCGGCGTGATGGCGGCAGACGAAGTCCATCTCATCTCCTTCAACGGTGACTTCGAGGTCATAGAGTTCAAACGTGTCGGATGCTGTCATGTCCCGGTTCCTTTATTTGCTGAGTATTCCAATATCAGATTGAGGCCTTCGCGAGAGAGGCGTTCATTTCGACGTGTTCGGACTTTTCGGACGTTTCGGCCGTGCGGCCGAAGCCGGTGGCGACGGACACGGCGAAGACCACGAAGAGCGCGATCGGATAGAAGGCGGCGGTCATGAGCGTGAAGGGCGTGACGGCTGCGGCGCCTTCAAGTCCGGAGACGGCGGCCATCGTGATGAGCACGAAGGCGGAGAACGGCATCAGGACGGGAAGGCTGTTGGCAAAGCCCGAGAGAATATGGGAGCGGCGGTACGGATGAACGTTCGAAGCGCGGCCGATGTCGTCGGTGAGAGAGCCGACAAGCGCGACTGCGGCGGAGGTCACGGCGGCAAAGAGCGTCGTCACGACGAGCGTGGCGGCCGAGATGAAGAGCTCGGTGCGAAGCGCGGAAGGCTTGCCTTCGGCGCCGTGCTCAAGTGCTTTGGCCATCATTTCGGGCACGCCGGCTTCACGAACGATGCCCGTGAAGGCAAAGAGCGTGACGCAGAGCAGAATGATGGGCGAAACGTTGCTGATGCCCGAAATCAGGAAGCCGCCAAGCTGGCCTCCCTGGGCCGTGAAGACCGCGGCGAGCGTGAGGCGCCCTGCGAGAAGGCCGACGGCGGTGCCCGTCACGACGCCCGCGGAAACCGCCATCAGCACGTCGCGGGTTTTGACGGCGACGGCGATGAGAACGGCGACCGGGACGAGCATGAGAAGCGCGGATGCATTGCCGGTCAGGGCCGCTTCGGCAACGGGACGAGCCTCGCCCACGAAGGCGTAGACCGGAAGCGAGAGCGCAAGAGCGATGAGCGCATACGGCGTGCGGGTGCGGACGACGCCGGCAATGTCGGCGGGCGTGCCGTTCTTGAAGCGCTGCGTGACGGAGGAAATGACCGTGACGTCGGAGACGGGGGCCAGGTTGTCGCCGAAGATGGCGCCCGAGAGGACGGCGCCCGCGAGCATGGCGGGATCCGCGCCGAGCGCGACGCCTGCCGGGAAGAAGATCGGCATGGCGGCGAGCAGCGTGCCGATGGAGGAGCCCGTCGCGGCGGCCATCAAAGAGGAGGCGAGAAGGACGAAGACCGTGAAGGCATGGCCCGTGAGATTGAGAAGGCCGCCGAGGCAGACGAGGCCGTCGGCAACGCCCGAAGCCTTCATCATGGCGGAGAAGATGCCCGAGGCAATCAGGATGAGAACGACCGTGCCGGTGAGTTCGGACGAGGCGCCGCGAACGGCAGCC
This sequence comes from bacterium, assembly GCA_037424205.1. GTDB lineage: Bacteria > Pseudomonadota > Gammaproteobacteria > Burkholderiales > Burkholderiaceae_F > Sutterella. The sequence goes on from JAXZEJ010000310.1 coordinate 3,859, forward strand.
TTCCAGTATTCGGACGGAGACTTGGCAAGAAGCGAGCCGGAAAAGAGCGTGAGGACGCCTGCGGCGGCGAGCCCCGTGAGGTCAAAGGCCGCTTCGTTGATGAAGAGGTGCGCCGTAACGGCGACAAAAAGCGCGAGCGGAAGAAGAAGGACGGCGGAGGAGCCGCGGAATTGGAGCGTTGTCATGACGGATGCCTGCTTAAGTGATGATTCGGAGAAAACTCATGGATGTCGTTTTCCCATTGCCATCGCTTGGTGCAGGCGCTCGTGCGCTCGTTGATCGTCTTGAACATTTGGAACCTCGTTGTGTCGGTGAAGGTTTTTCCGCCGCCTGCGAGGTTTGTTCTTGATTCTCCATGCGAAAAGACCCGCGGGCTGCGGGTCATTCGGAGTGAAAACTATTGGGCAAAGACGGTCCGACCCGCTCTAAGAAGAGAAGGAGCGCCACCAAAGCTGGTGAGCGGCGTGGGTCGGAATGAAGAATTGCTTTGTCATAGTGGAATAAGAATAGCTTGGCTGAGGAATTCGCGCATCAGGATGATGTCCTAGGTGAAAGACACTACGAAGCGGTCCGTGTCGAAAGAACGGTGGAATGGGCAAAAACCCCTCTTTGTGAACTTTGTCACAGTTCGTCGTAGACGGTCTTTATAGACTGCGAAGCAGGGACGACGGGTGCGGATCAGGCGCCCGCCATGTTCAAGACCAAGAAATGGAGAATCGTCATGCAACTCAATCGTCGTCAGTTCCTCGGTTCCGCCGCTGCCGCTGCAGCGCTTACCACCGCTCCGGCCGCCATGGCCGCCGTTGTTCAGAAGAAGGCTGATGTCGTCATCGTGGGCGGCGGCCTTGCCGGTCTCGCCGCGGCGAACAAGCTCGTCAACATGGGCGTGAAGCCGATCGTTCTTGAAAAGCTTCCGTTCCTGGGCGGTGCAGGCCTCTTTCCGGAAGGCTCGCTCGGCGTCGGCACCAAGTATCAGAAAGCACACGGCATCAAGACCACCGTTCAGCAGGTGCTCGATGCTGCGCTTCAGTATCACCATTTCCGCGCCGATCCGGCCGTGCTTCGCGTCCTGATTGAGGAATCCGCCGGCACGATCGACGAGATTGCCGATATGGGAATTGAATTCCGCGGCATTCGCACCGTCTATCCGAAGGAGGAGTCTCTCCAGACGTGGCATTTGTTCAAGGGCGGCGCCGCAGAGGTGATCAAGCGCTTCATCGCCAATGTTGAGCAGCGCGGCGGCGAAATCCGCAAGAGCACGCGTGTTCAGAGGCTTATCGTGGAAAACGGTCTGGTCTGCGGCGTTGAGGCCGTTGACAAGAAGGGCGACAAGCTCATCATCCATGCCCGCAAGGTCATCATCGCCACGGGCGGCTTCGCGGCCAACAAGGAAATGCTCGCGCAGTATGTCTTTGACTCGTCGGCTCTCGGCATGGTCGAGCCGATCTGGCTCCGCGGTCCGGTGAACGACGGCCGCACGGGTGACGGCATCAACATGGCCCGCCTCGTCGGTGCCGGTGTTGCCGGCATGCACGCCGTGGCCGGCAATGCGCCGTACCTTCCGGACAATCCTCCGATCAACCAGTTCTCGGGTCCGGACGAACTCAAGCAGGGTCGCTGCGCGCTTGCTCAGCCGTGGCTCTGGGTTGATCACAGCGGCCGCCGCTTCTTCAACGAATCCCGCGGCTCGGTCTTCGTCGACGTCTACAACGCCATGACGAGCGCCGGCGGCGTCTCCTACACGATCTTTGACCAGAAGATGATGGACCGCATGATCAACAAGGGTGCCGTGCTTCCGTTCAATGCCATTGTGCTTGCCGACACGCCGCTCAAGGCTCTGCCCAAGACCTGGGAAATCGGCATGCAGCGAGGCTGGGCATTCAAGGCCGATACGGTCGAAGAGCTTGCCCAGCAGATCGGCGTCCCGCCGGAAAACCTCAAGAACACGATGAAGAAGGTCAACGGCTACGCGGAAAAGGGTGAGGATCCGGAATTCGGCCGCAAGCCCGAACATCTGGTCAAGTTCGACATGGATCATGGTCCGTACTATGCCCTCAAGGCCATCCGTGCGTTCTTCCTCACGCTGGGCGGCGTCAAGGTCACGCCGAACTTCGAAGCCCGCACGCCGCAGGGCGACGTGATCCCGAACCTTTACGTCGTCGGCCAGGACATCGGCGGTCTCTTCGACTCTTCGTACGACTTGAAGTGCGAAGGCTCCGCTTCGTCCTTCGCCATGACGTCCGGCCGAGTTGCAGCAGTGCATGCAGCCAAGGCCATTGAAGCCGGCAAGTAAAAGCCATGTCTAGCCGGCCGGCTCGCCCATCCTCCGACGAGCCGGCCGATGAAAATGCCGCCCCTCCGTCATTGAATCCGATGCCGGAGGTTTTTTTGCTTAAACTTTTTCAAGCGTCATTCGATTGAGGATTGTGAATATGGCAGCATTTGATCAGAAGCCCGCCGAGTTTTCAATTTATTCAGCGCAGCCCTGGTTGCTCGAAGGTGCACCTGAGAGCGTGCTTCCGCTTTTTGAGAATGCGCCTGTTGTCGAGATGCCCGTGCATGACGAAAACTATTTCGGCGTGGAGAATTGGGTCTATCTCATCGAGGAGGGGCTTGTCGCCACCTATGCCATTCATCCCGACATGCAGAACCAGATGACGGGCCTTTTCGGCCGCGCGAGCCTTCTGGGCGCCTTCAAGGCGCTGATGCACGAAAAGAGCTCCACGCCGGGCCTCATCATGAAGGCCTTGACGCCTCTGAGAATGCGGCGCGTGGGCTGCCGCCGCTTTGTCGAATTTCTCGCGGCAGACGAACATGTTGCAGCGCCGGCCTATCTCTTCCTGATGCGACAGCATGAGCAGCAGATGGAAGGCATGCTTCTTAATGATCTGCTGCCTGTCGACGTGCGGCTCGCCCGCATTGTCGAAACGCTCTATCGTTCTCAGGAACTTCACCTGGAAGAGCATCTGACGCCGGTGCCCGTGCCGGTCACGGTTTTGCAGCTCGCCGAAATGGTGCATGCCGATCGGGCCTTTGTGAGCCGAATCCTGTCGAAGTGGCGCGAAGCCGGATGCTTCGAGCGGGAAGGGCGGCGGCTTCTCTTTTCCAAGTCCGTCTTCGATGCCTTCTGATGAATACGCGTTTGGAATAAACAACGGCCCGGCCGTCCTGGAGGACAACCGGGCCGAAGCAAC
>JAXZEJ010000311.1:0-1657 GCA_037424205.1 bacterium
ACTGCGACTGGAGAACATGACGTTGCCGACAAACGGAAGGCGGAACGCGTCAATGATGTCGGGCTTCGTGACTCGCTTGAGATCCTCCTTCATGAAGAACATGAAGGGGAGCGATACGACGCCGAATGCGATGAATCGCCCTAGGGCGACGAGGACGGGGTTGTACTGCGGTAAAAGGAGAGGGGCAATATAAATGAGGCCCCATAAAGCACCCGCAGCGATGCCTAGCAGAACGCCGATGAACATGAGTTGTGATTACCGGTTCTTGCGTCCGTCTTTCACCCGGACGCGGTCCGTAACGAGCGACTGGTGTGAAAGGGAAGGCGCCGCTCGTGCTTGACCCGCAGGACTCTGCTTCGGGCTCTTCCTGTGAGGTACTGGAAGCATCCTCCGGCGGGCTGCCGGGAAGGTATCTTTTCCCGGCGCGACTTCCACAATTTGCATTCGCGCGGCTTCGTTTTCAGTGTCGGCTTCAGCGCATTATTTCAGTCGTCGTCATCCTATCAAAAATGTGGAAAATACGCGAGAGAAAGTTAGGGGAACTCCGTAGATCTTTCGCGTAATCCCTAGGAGCGGCGGGTTTTTGGCGTTTTTGTCGCTTGAAGTGCAAAGAGAAAGTGCGTAGAACTACGTATTGCCGCCTTCCCGATGGGTATTTACCAGTAAATGACTCGTGAACATCATATGCCTATAAGGGGGTATGGACTTTAGAACGCTTGCGGGACTAACGGGGGTTGCTTCTTGTAGACTGTGCGAGTGGGGATTCCGGTGATCTTTTCGTCAGGATGGAGTGACTCGGATGAGGGTTTGTTCTCGGTCTGTGAATGGGTTTTGATAGTATGATGATTTCGAAGGGCGAATAAATGCGTCCTGAAGACCGCACTTGCCGGGACCAAGGCACGGTGCGGATTCTTCGGCCGGAGTCACAGGAGAAAACGACCCGACCGAAGCTCATTTGAGGAGGAATTTACCATGACCGATCTTTCCCGCCGCCATCTCATCCAGGGTGCTGTTGCCGGTGCTGCCGCTCTTGCGGGTTCTACCGTTGCCGTCGCTGCTCCGAAGCAGAAGTGGGACGAAACCGTTGACGTGATCGTCATCGGCTCCGGTTTCGCAGGTCTGGCCGCCGCCATTGAAGCCAAGAAGGCCGGCGCCAACGTCATCGTTCTCGAAAAGATGGCTACGTTCGGCGGCAACTCCATTATTAACGGCGGCATTCTGACCGCCACCGGCTGCCCGCAGCAGAAGCTTCACGGCATCAAGGACTCCGTCGAACTGCTCGAAAAGGACATTCTCACGGCCGGCAATTACATGAACTACGGCCCGAAGGTTCACTACATGGCCACTCAGGCCCTGCCGATCTATGAATGGACCGTGAATGAACTCGGCGTCAAGTACCTTCCGGATGCCATCGGCCAGGAAGGCGGCCACTCCGTTCCGCGCTACGTCACGACGACGAACGGCTCCGGTTCCGGCATCGTCCAGAAGGAACTCGACAAGTGCAAGGAACTCGGCATTCCGCTTCGCAACCGCGTTTATGTCGAACGCATCTTCCGCGGTGAAAACGGCGTCGAAGGCGTCCAGGTCCGCGAAGGCTATCGCTTCCCGAAGGCCGACTCCGGCAAGGTCAAGACCATCCGCGCCACGAAGGGCGTGG
>JAXZEJ010000312.1:0-1926 GCA_037424205.1 bacterium
CGACCGCTGGAACTGCACGCTCTGCCATGCGCCGAGCATGCCCGCCGAAACCGGCGCCGGCCACAAGTAAGCGCTCCCCAAAATACCGGCTTCCCACGCAGAAAGGCCGCAGGATCCACGCACAGTCCTGCGGCCTTTCTGTTTTTTTTCGTTTTCGGCTGAAGACGACTTCGTTATTCCTGCGCCTTCTGCTGGGCGGCCCAGACGGCGGCCTCCACGCGGCTGCGGCAATCCAGCTTCTTCAAAAGATGCTTGACGTGCCCCTTGACGGTGCCCTCGGTAATGTCGAGCTGCCGGGCAATGACCTTGTTGGTGAAGCCCTTGGCGATCAAATCAAGCACCTCCGCTTCGCGTCCCGTCAGCGTGGGACGGACTTCCTGCGTCGAGCGCATCTTCGCGCGAAGCGTGGTCGTCAGAAACGCCATCATCGATGCATCGACGACGATCTGTCCTTCAAGCGTCCGTCGAATCGACTTCAGGAATTCTTCGGGCTCCATGTCCTTCAGGAAGTACCCGTCCGCGCCCGCCTGAATGCAGGCCGTTAGGTCCTTCCCCGAATCGCTCACCGTCAGGATCACGATGCGGCGCGAAGGATCCTCCTCCTTGAGCGTCGAGAGTATTTCAACGCCGGAGCTTCCCTTCATGTTCAAGTCCAGGATCGTCAGATCGGGTTCGGTCCGGCGCACGAGCTCGAGCGCCTCTTCCCGCGTGCCCGCCTCTCCCACGACAACGACGCCCTGCTCGAGGTCAAGGAGTTCGTGCACGCCGCGGCGAAAAAGAGGATGATCGTCAATGATTGCGATCGTGTAGCGTTCCTTGGCCGTCATTTGGAATCCTTTTACAATATTTCAAAAGCAACTTTTATTGTAGCGCTCGCGGAGAACGTTTTCAGAATTCTCATTCCTGATGCCGAGGCACTGCCAGCGTCACGCATGTGCCGCCGTTTTCGCCCGGCTCAACCGAAATCGTCCCATGGAGCGCCTCGGCGCGCTCCTTCATGATCGAGAGGCCGAAGTGCTTGTACTTGCCCGGCTCGGCCGGAATGCCGATGCCGTCGTCCTGCACCTTGAGGATGAACGCGTCGTCCGATCCTCGTGAGAGCGTCACGCGGACATGGCTTGCTCTCGCGTGCTTTTCAACATTGACGAGCGCCTCCCTCAGAATATGCACGAAGTGGATCTGTTCATTGGGAGAAAGCTCCAGACCGAGAAGGGCGTTCGAAACGGTCGTTGCGATGCCCGTGCGATTCCGGAACTCCTCGACCGTCTCATCCAGCGCGCCGTTGAGCCCGGAGCTGTTGATCTGAAGCCTGAAGGTCGTGAGCACCTCGCGAAGCTGCCGATACGCGGTTGAAATGCCCTCAGACAGTTCGCCGGCCGTTTCAAGCACCTTCTCCGTGGGCTCGCCGCGCTCGATGAAGACCTTGAGGCGATGCATCTGAATGCGCGAATAGGACAGCGACTGCGCGATGGAATCGTGAAGTTCGCGTGCGATCGTCGAGCGCTCCTCCAGCACAGCAAGACGCCTGTCGTCGGACTGCCGCGTGCTTCGTTCAATGCCGCGGCCGAACGTTTGAGCCAGCGCCGCACCGAAGCTCGTCTGCCAGTCCTCAGGCTTGACGTCAAAGAGCGCCTCAAGTGTTCCGAGCGACGGATTGGCAGTTGAAAGCACAAAGCTCACAACGTTCGTTCCGGCCACGCCTTCCGGCCAGCCGCTTGATTGAGCGAGCACTGCGGGCGTTCCTTCCGTGCTCACGACGAGCCTCACGGCTCGGGCGCCGAGCTGCGTGCAGGACTCGTCGAGAATGCCGTCGAGCGAATGCCGCTTGAAGACCGCACCCCAGGCGGCCGACTGCGCCACGCGGCTCAGAAACTGCAGGCCGGCATTGCGCCGGTTGAGGTCCTCGGTCTTCCTTTCAACTTCCTG
>JAXZEJ010000313.1:0-2405 GCA_037424205.1 bacterium
CATGAATCCCGAGGCGGGATGCAAAAAGTGCGAGGCCGGTTTTCACTTTTGATGTTTCGGTTAGAGATTCTCGCCAATAAGAATTTCAGCGGGGCTTCTCTAGACTTCGTAGCCATGCACCAATGGTGCGAATCAACCAATTCAGGAGAGACTCAATGAAATTCCAGCTCAAGACCATGGCTGCCGTGATGGCGACGACTTTTGTTGCCGGCGTCGCCTTCGCGAGCGGCGGCGCTTCCGGCCCCGCCGTCACGTTTGCCGTTCAGGGCAACATCGGCGAAGTGATCGTCAATCCGTACAACATTGCGCCGCTGACGGCCGTGATCCGCAACGGCGGCTATGAGATCAAGGACGTCGAAGTCCGCATTGTTCCGAAGCTCAACGGCCAGGAAATCAAGTACAAGGTTTCCGACCGCCAGCTGAAGACCAATGCCGGCATTCCGGTTTTCGGCCTCTATCCCGATTATCTGAATACGGTCGAAGTGAAGTACACGCGCCTCTACAACGGCAAGGCCGAGAAGTTTGAGGAAAGCTATCAGTTCTATGCGCCTCCCGTCTACACGAAGTCCAACGGCATGCCCGGCCAGAAGGGCACAATGTTCGACACCGAAGTCAAGACCGTTCACCCGGACTTCAAGGACCGCCTCTATCTCGTCGGCAACCAGCTCTCTCCGATTGCTCCTCAGGGCGCCCGCTTTGCCTGGAACAACCCGTCCGGCGGCGCGCTTGAATGGGCCTTCAACTCCAACATCGGCGTGATCGACACGGCTGGCGACGTTCGCTGGTATCTGCTCGACACGCTGATCAGCGACCCGACCAATCCCTGGACGTCCGGCTACATGATGGGCTTCCAGCAGACGAAGGACGGCGCGCTCACCTGGGGCTTCGGCCAGCGCTATGTCAAGTACGACCTGATGGGCCGCGAAATCTTCAACCGCCAGCTTCCGCCGCAGTACTCCGACTTCTCGCATGCCTTTGACAACGCCCAGAACGGCCACAGCTTCCTGCGCGTCGCCAACGCCGACTATCGTCGTCCCGACGGCAAGCGCGTTCACACGGTTCGAGACGTCATCGTTGAAATCGACGAAAACGGCGGCGTTGTGGACGATTTCCGACTCTACGACATCCTTGATCCGTATCGCGACAGCATCGTGAAGGCCATGGACCAGGGCGCCGTGTGCCTCAATATCGACGCCGACAAGGCCGGCAAGACGCTCTCCGCCGAAGAGCTTGCCAAGATGGACGCCAACGGCCAGTTCGGCGACATCGCCGGCACCGGCCCGGGCCGCAACTGGGCTCACGTCAATTCCGTCGACTATGACCCGACCGACGACTCGATCATCATTTCGTCCCGCCACCAGGGCATCGTGAAGATCGGCCGCGACAAGAAGGTGAAGTGGATCCTTGCTTCGCCGGAAGGCTGGAAGAAGGGCTGGGCCGAAAAGGTCCTTACTCCCGTGGATTCCAAGGGCAACAAGATCAAGTGCGAAGGCTCCAAGTGCGAAGGCGACTTCGACTGGTCCTGGACGCAGCACACGGCATGGCGCATCGACAGCAAGTCCGACAAGAACGTCATCTACGTGTCCGTCTTTGACAACGGCGACGCCCGCGGCATGGAACAGCCGCCGCTGCCCGACATGAAGTACTCCCGCGCCGTGATCTACAAGATCGACCAGAAGAAGATGACGGTCGAGCAGATCTGGGAAGTGGGCAAGGAGCTCGGACATCCGTACTTCTGCCCGGTCACGGGTCTGACCAAGTACATGGAGGACAAGGACTCGATGATGGTCTACTGGTCCACCGCCGGTCTCGGCGCCACGCCTGAAAAGGCCGGCAACAAGCTCGGCCGTCTCCAGCCGCACATCGCCGAATACCGCTGGGGCGAAACGAAGCCGGTCGTCGACATTCAGCTTAACGACACCTTCGGCTACCAGGCCTTCCCGATCAACGTCGAACTGGCCTTCACGAAGAACTGATCCTTGAACCTTCTTCAATAGCCTGAAGAAAAGGCGGGCGAAGCATGACTGCTTCGCTCGCCTTTGCTGTCTTCGGGCGGCGCATTTTTGCGTTTGGCTGAAATTCTCTCCATGATGAATTGAGGGAATTCGGCAGCATGCCGCCATTTTCGAGGTGGAACGAATCGAAGCCGGGCGGTAGAATTGAGTGTAGCAAAGCAAAAGTCTGATAAAGACGGCAGACAACAATAACAAGTCAAAGGACAATAAACCGCCATGAGTCGCAAGAACAAGAAAATCGACATGCTCAACGGGTCGATTTGGGACAAGATGATCATCTTTGCCCTGCCGCTCGCCTTTACCGGCGTGCTCCAGCAGCTCTTCAACGCTGCGGACGTGGCGGTGCTCGGGCGCTTCGTATCGAACGAGTCGATGGCGGGCGTCGGCAAC
>JAXZEJ010000314.1:0-8432 GCA_037424205.1 bacterium
CGCTTCGTGAAGACTTCACGAAGATCCGTACGGGCCGTGCCTCCACGGGCCTTATCGAACACATCATGGTCGACTACTACGGCTGCCCGACCCCGATCACGCAGGTCGCTCAGCTCGCCGTCGGCGACGCCCGCACGCTCACGGTTCAGCCGTGGGAAAAGAACATGGTCGCCGTCGTTGAAAAGGCCATCCGCAATTCCGACCTCGGTCTCAACCCGGCCACGAGCGGCATGGTGATCCGCGTTCCGCTGCCTCCGCTGACGGAAGAACGCCGTCGCGAACTCACGAAGGTTGTCAAGGGCATGGGCGAAGACGCCAAGGTTGCCGTTCGCAACCTCCGTCGCGACGCCAACACCCACGTCGACCGCCTCTGCAAGGACAAGGAAATCAGCGAAGACGACCAGCGCCGCGCTGAAACCGAAATCCAGAAGATCACCGATCGCTTCATCGGCGAAGTTGACAAGGTCATTGCCGAAAAGGACAAGGAAATCATGACGGTCTAATCGTCAGTCGATTTCAATGATGCTCAAAGCCTGCAGAACGCATTTCTGCAGGCTTTTTTTATGATGAGAACGGCGTTTTCGGCAGCAGAAAATAGTTGAATCGATGATGTCGATCCTATTCCTGCCGAGCAGGAGGCCGTAAAATCTGAAATGGTCATACAGTCGAGAAGGATTTCGAATCGTGCCTCTGTTTTCGCGTTGTCTGCTGACGGCGTGTTTTGCACTTTTTCTGCCAGGCTTCGCTGCTTTCGGTGCGGAGCCTGCGACGGATGTGCCTGCAGAAAAGGATGCACGCGCCATCGTACGCGTAGGCCTTGTCGACACGTTCACGCCGTCCTTCTACATCGACATCTACACGCCTCTCATCGAGTCTCTCAAGGCAAGACTTCCGCAATATCGGTTTGAAACAAAGGAAATTTCCCATGCCGACGCGATGAGGCCCGAGTCTGTGGCGTATGCCGACTTTGTCATTGTTTCCAGCGGCGGGGCCCGCATGCTCTCGGAGGCGGGACTTCAGCAGATTGCCACGCTTCGCAAGAGCCGCAGCGCCGACATCAGTCGCAGCGTCGGTGCGGTTTTCATCGTGCCGGCCGATAGTCCCGTCAGGACGCTTGCCGATCTCAAGGGCCGCAGGGCCGCTGCAACGGCGCCATGGTCTTTTGAAGGCTGGCTGATTCCGCAGGGGGAAATCGCTGCGCAGGGATTTGATCCGGAAGACTTCTTTAGCGAGGTGACGTTTACCGAGTGGAACTTTCCCGACGTGCTTGCGCTCGTGACGACGGGCATGAGCGATGCGGGCGTGCTTGCAACCTGCGAGCTTGAGCAGGCCGTCAAGGCGGGCGTCGTGCGCCCGGGAGATGTTCGCGTGATTGGCGAAAGGCCCGGGAGGGCACCCGGTAATTGTGTTTCATCGACCGAACTCTATCCGGATCTGATGTTTGCCTCGTCGCCGTCTGCGGATCCGAACGTCGTGAAGGCCGTTACCGTTGCGCTTCTTTCCATGCCTGCCGATGCCAATGGCTTGGACTGGCTGTCAAACTCCCGCATGCAGGGCGTTGAAGAACTTCTGAAGCGTTTGAAAATCGGTCCTTATGCTTATCTGAGGGACAATTCCATCGCGACGCTTGTCGAACGCTATCGTGACGAACTCGCGGCCGTGTTCCTGCTGCTTCTCTTTCTTGTCGGGCACCATTTGCGCGTCAACAGGCTTCTCAAGCGGAGAACGGCTGAGCTCAGAGCCGAGGAGAGTGCCAGAAATGCGGCCGCCGAGGCCCTGCGCGCGAGTCAGGAGAGCTTGGCTCTTGTCGAGAGGGCTGGCATGGCTTCACAGCTCGCCGCCATGTTTGCGCATGAGATCAAGCAGCCGCTGACGAGCATCGCGAATTATCTGACCGGCATTCGCCTCATGATGAAGATGGGGAACTTTGATGTCGTGAAATGGACAGAAGCCTTGACGGCCGCCGAACAGGAAACCCACAGGGCGGCGGACATCATTGAGCGCGTGAGAACGGTGCTCAGGAAGGAGGCGCCAGGCCTCGAGCCCGTTGGCATGAAGGCGCTGGTCGGCGAGGCCATGAAGCATGCCGGACATTTGTCTGAGGCGGCTGACGTCATAACCGTGCTTCCCGATGAGGAAGTCTTTGTCACGGGCGACGCGCTTGAGCTGGAGCTCGTCGTCGTGAATTTTTTGAAGAACGCTGCAAGAGCGGTCATCGATCTGCCGGAACGCACGACGATCTTCGTCGAGGTTTCCTGCTGCGATGATGAGGTCGAAGTCAGTGTGTCGGACGAGGGACCGGCGATTTCGGACGAAGTGTTCGCCGCGCTCGGCAAGCTCACGAAAAGCGTGAGCAAGGACGGACTGGGGTTCGGCCTTTTTATCGCTGCTTCGATCGCCGAGGTTCATCGGGGACATCTTGCCTTTTTGCGCAGGACGCCGCATGGCCTCAAGGCTTCGATCGTGCTGCCGAGGCGTAAGGAATAATGGCAGGAATTAGAGACATGAAGCAGATGCCGTTGATTCGCATTGTCGACGACGATCCCGGTGTGGGGGCGTCGTTTAGGTTCGTGCTTGAGGCCGTTGGCTATCAGGTCAGAACATATGCGTCCGCCGACGCATTTCTCGAGGAGGACGATCTGTCGAGGGAGGGCTGCATGCTTCTTGACGTGCGCATGCCGGGGCTTTCCGGTCCGGAGCTTCAGACAAAGCTCGCCGCCATGAAGTGCGACCTTCCGATCATTTTTCTGACCGCGCACGGCGAGGTTCGCATGGCCGTACAGGCCGTGCAGGCCGGTGCGCTGGATTTTCTCGAAAAGCCCGTCGACGCTGAGGCGCTTCTGCCGCTGCTTGCCCGCGGATGCGAGCTTCATCACAAGCGCCGGGCAGTCGCTCGAGATTTGGTCGAAGCCGAGGCGTTTTGGAGACAACTGACGGATGCGGAGCAGAAGACGGCCGAACTGGTTGCCAAGGGCCTGCCAAACCGTCAGGCAGCTGAAATTCTCGGCGTTTCCGAAGATACGGTAAGGAGCCGGCGTGCGTCGGTGTTTGGAAAGCTTGAGCTTCACAATGCGGCTGAACTTTCGGAATTTCTGCACGATCTCTCTGAATTGAGAATGGCGGCAAATTGGCAGGGAGAGGCGCAATGAGGAGAAGATCGGTCTGCGCAGCGGGCGTGCTGGCCTTGACGACCGGCATGTCGCTTCCTGTCGCCGCGTTTCCGTTCGGAGACGGTGACGGAACCTTTGATGTCATTGTGGTCGGAGCTGGAGGGGCGGGGCTTGCCGCAGCATTGTCTGCCGCTGAAGGCGGGGCATCCGTGCTTCTTGTTGAGAAGATGCCTGCGATCGGCGGCAATACCCTGCGTGCGAGCGGCCTCTTCAACGCGGCCGATCCGGCTCGTCAGAAGCCCATGGGCATTAAGGATTCGCCTGACTGGCACTACAAGCAGACGATGGCGTCGGGGCGGGGAAGAAATGATCCCGCTGTCGTGAGGCGGTTTGTGGATGAAGCGCTGCCGACCTTGAACTGGTTGGAATCTTTGGGTGTGCGGTTCATGCCCGAAACCGTAGCGACCTGGGGCGCGGAATGGCCTCGCGGCCACAAGCCGATGCAGCCCAGGGGACAGTCCTACATCCGTACGCTGTCCTCGGAATGCATCCGACACGGCGTGAAGATCCGAACGCGCTGCGCCATGAAGACCCTTGTGATGAAGGACGGGCGCGCCGTCGGGATCACGGCGGAGGATCGGACGCCGGATTCAAAGGACAGGCTGCTTGTCTTTCATGCGAGAAAGGCCGTGATTATGACGGCGGGCGGCTTCTCGTCCAATCCGAAGCTCGTGGAGAAATATCGGCCGGATCTTGCCGGTATTCCGACGGACAACAATCCCGGCAATACGGGCGAGGTCATGCTTGAGGCGATGCGGATTGGAGCGGCTTCGAATGCATTGTCAAGCATTCAGTGCGTGCCCGGGGCGCCTGCGGGACGTCCCTTCCAGGTCAGGCTTGATCTCGATGTTGGCCGCGTGCTGATGGTTGATGGCAAGGGGCGCCGTTTCATTGATGAGGACGGCGCGCGCGACAGACTGGCGGAGGCGATTCTTGCAAGGCCTCGCGGATCCGTCTGGATGGTGGCCGACAACGGCGCCGTCAATGCCATGGACCTCATCAGCCGAAAGGACGTTTATCGCGGGCTTCAGACGGGCGATGCCATTCGTGCCGATGACTGGTCAAGGCTGGCGGAGAAGATGGGCATGGATGCGGCGGCGCTTGTCGACAGCGTGCGCGTCTTCAACATCGAGGCGGGCATGGGCGGCGGCAAATGTGCCCGAGTGCGCTGTATGCCGCTCTCGGAGCCGCCATTCTGGGCGTCGAGAGTGGTCCTCAATATTCATACGACGATGGGCGGACTCGTCATCACGCCTGATGCGGAAGTTGTCGGCAGGGACGGAAGGCCTCTGCCGGGCCTCTATGCCGCCGGCGAGATCACCGGCAGCGTGCATGGTGAAAATCGCATTGGCGGCAATGGAATTGCGGATGCGCTCACTTTCGGGCGGATTGCCGGAAGAACGGCAGTTGCCAAAAAGTAGGATCACGATTTTTCTTGCTTGTCAAGATCCGAATGTGCTTTTGATTCGGACGGGCGGTGTTTATAGTCACACTCAAGCGATGCGGGCGCACAGCCGCATCGGGACCAAGATGACCAATGGAGACTACCAAAATGACAACCTCCCGTCGTGAATTCTTCAAGACCGCCGCCATGGGCGCGGTCGGTGCCGGCGCTGCGTTCGGCACGGTTGCTGCCGAAGCCAAGGCCAAGGCTCCTTCCAAGTATGACCTCATCATTCTGGGTGCCGGCTGCGGCGGTTTGACCTGCGCAGTGCGCGCTGCTCAAAACGGCCTCAAGCCGCTTCTTCTTGAAAAGATGGCCATGCCTGCCGGCAACACGATCTACGCTGCGGGCTTCCTGCTTGGCGTGAACACCTCCTTCCAGAAAGCCAAGAACGTTCAAGGCGACTCCGTCGAACAATTCCTCAAGGACTGGATGAAGGTTACGCAGGGCAAGGCTGATGAAAGGCTTGCTCGCGTGGTTTGCGAAAACGCCGACGCCACCCTTGAATGGATGCATAACTTCTGCGGCGTGAACTTTGCAGCAGGTTCCAAGCTTGTTTGGCCGATGCTCTCTCGTGCTCACCTTGTTGTCGGCGAACACAAGCCGGGCGGCGGCGAACTCGCCCTTACGCTCATGAAGAAGGCCAAGGAGCTCGGTGTTGAAATCCGCTTCAACACGAAGGCCGTGGCGCTTCTCTCCGATGAAAAGACCGGTGCCGTCAACGGCGTGCGCGTGAAGACCAAGGAAGGTCTCTCCGAAGTTCATTCCAAGTTCGGCGTCGTGCTCGCCACCGGCGGCTTCTCCGCCAACCAGGCTATGGTCACGCAGTACATCGGTTCGGGCGGCGCCAAGATGCCGATTCGCGGTTCGCGCATCATCGCCGGCGAGAACATCAATCTCGCGCTTCCGTTCATGCCGAAGATCGTCAACGTCGACCAGTATCACTGCGGTCCGATCTACGGTCCGACCGGTGCCAACCCGCTCAACATCGTCAACAACGGCATTTGCGTCAATGACAAGGGCGAACGCTTCACGGACGAAGGCCAGACCTACGTTCAGATGTCCCGCGACGTTGCGGCCATGACCAAGGCCAACTGGGCCTACATGATCGTCGATCAGGCCGGTCACGATATTCCGATTCTTGCCAACGACTGGGAATCCTACAAGCGTACCAAGGCGCCGGTCTATGTCGGTCAGACGCTTGAAGAGGCTGCTGAAAAGGCCGGTCTTCCGGTTGACGCCGTCAAGGCAACGGTAAAGGCCTACAACGAAGCGATCGCCGCAGGCAAGGGCAAGACTCTGACGCCGGTCAATACGCTTCCGAAGCCCCGCACGGTCGAAAAGGCTCCGTTCTACATCGTTCCGTTCCAGGGCGGCATGACGGCAACCTTCGGCGGTCCGCTCATCAATGTCAAGGGCCAGGTGCTCGACACTGAAAATCGCGTGATCGACGGCCTCTTCGCCATCGGCAATGCTGCGGGCGGCCTCTTTTACGACAACTACATCGGCGGTGCCCAGCTGACGAGCGCTGCAGTGTACGGCATCGTGGTGGCCGACTTCGTCAAGGCGGCAAAGAAGTAAAAGCTTCGGCTTTGCCGAACGCTCAAGCAATACGCACAAGAAGGACGCACGCCTGCATGAGAACGGGCGGCGTCCGGACCTCTACGGGGATCTCTTTCGGAAGGAAGAGGTCCTTTTTTTTCTTGTATTGTTTGGAATCCGAATCATTGTCACTCTCGGATGTGTTCGCGTATGATTGATGGACGGCCTCCCTTCCGGAGGCGTAAATGAATCACTAGCGGAGAGATAAAAGAATGATCAAGAAGACTTTCGCCGCGGCCGGTGCGGCCGCACTTCTGGCTATGGGCCTTGCGGGGTGCGGTGCAACCATGGGCGGCGCCCAGTCCGCAAACCGCATCTGCCTCATCCAGAATCCGCACATTCAAGTGCCGCAGTTGGTTGAAGCCGTTACCGAAGGCCTGAAGTACGCGGGCTACGAGGTCAGCGTCCTTCCGGGCGATTCTGCAGCGGATGCCTGCGAGCACTGCGTTGCATACGGTCTCAAGCCCAACCAGAAGGGGGATGCGCTTGATGCATTCCTTATTCAGAGCTTCAAAAACGGCCAGCCCGAATTCAACGCAAGCGGTGCTGCCGAGGAAGGCCAGCTGACGCTTGAGCAGGTTGCGACTTATGCGGCACAGTTTGCGGTTGAACTCAAGAAGCGCACCGAGCCCGTTCAGGCTCCTGTAGCAGCTCCCGCAGAAGAGTAATTTTTTCTGCAATCGAGAGTTCCGGCATCCGGCAGGCAACAGGGCCCGCCGGATGTTTTTTTCTGCTGTCAAAAAGTTACGGGATGCGTTTTGCCGGCGGCTCGAGGGACGGCAGCGTGTACAATTTCAGCCTTGAGTTACGCATCTTTTCCCGAATTCATCTCATGTCCGCATCTCACATTCCTCACCACGTCGCGATCATCATGGACGGCAACGGCCGCTGGGCCAAGTCGCGTCTGCGTCCCAGGGCGGAAGGACACCGCCAAGGGGTTGAGGCGCTCAATCGCGTGGTGGAGGCTGCGGCAAAGACCGGGATCAAGCGATTGACCGTGTTTGCCTTCTCCAGTGAAAACTGGCGCAGGCCGGAAGCGGAAGTCTCGATGCTCATGAAGCTCTTTGCACACGCGCTTCGCCGCTGGTGCGAACCGCTTGCCAAGGCGGGCGTGAGGCTTCGCGTCATCGGCGATCGCACGGCCTTTTCCGAAAACGTTCGTGATGCCATTGCCGAAAACGAGGCGGCGACCGCAGGCGGCACGACGATGGAGCTTGTTATTGCTGCAAACTACGGCGGTCGTTGGGATTGTTGCCAGGCGGCGTCCGAATGTGTGAAGGCCGGATTGGAAATGACCCCGGAGAATCTCAGCAGGTTCATGAGCGTGCCTGATGTCGATCTTTTGATTCGCACGGGCGGCGAGTGCCGAATTTCCAACTTTCTTCTCTGGCAGAGTGCATATGCTGAGATGTACTTTACGGATGCGCTCTGGCCCGACTTCGGAGAGGCGGATCTCGCAGAGGCGCTTCGCTGGTACGAAGGACGCGAGCGCCGCTTCGGCAGAACGAGCGAACAGCTTCAAAACGGCGGCTGAATTGCGTTTGAAGGCATCGTTCGGCGGCCTTCCTTTGATAAATTCGACCACGCGAGGAATCGGCTTTAGTTAAAATGGCGTGATGCCGGCCTGTGTTAAGGCGGCTCCCCCATTGACAAACATCGAGCCGGTCATGAGAACCGGCCGGAGGTTCATTCATCATGTTGCTTACGCGCGTGATCACCGCAGCCGTGCTGCTGGCCATTCTGACGCTCTCGATTTACATCGGTCCGTTTGCTTTTGCAAGCGTCATGGCCATTGCTTTCGGCGCCACGCTCTTTGAGTGGCTGCGCATCGGCGGCCTCGGCCCCCGTCCCGCTCTTCTCGTCGCCGCAGTCGAAATGGTGGTGCAGCTCTCGCTCTACTGGGCGGGTGCGCTCGACCGCATGAACTGGTTCCTCCTGCTCATGAACGGCTGCGTGATGCTTGCCTGGTTCGTGATCTTCTTTGCGGAACTCTTCCATCGTGAAAACGGCTTCAAGGTCTCTCAGCGTCAGTGCCTCTGGTCTGCCGTGACCTTCGTGCCGGCTGCCTATCTGTCGCTCCTCTGGCTCTTCGAGCAGGGCGACTGGGTGCTCGTTCTCTCCGTTCTTCTCATTGTCTGGGGTGCGGACATCTCGGCCTACTTCTGCGGTCGTGCCTGGGGCAAGCATCGCATGGCGCCCGCCATCTCGCCCAAGAA
>JAXZEJ010000315.1:0-9795 GCA_037424205.1 bacterium
GTCCCGGATTGTGATTCCGGTTGTCGTGGGTTCGAGTCCCATTTCCCACCCCAGAACAAATCCCGCACGGTTAACGCCGTGCGGGATTTTTTTCACCCCGGTCAGTATCAGTATTCAATTTCAGTGCCTGCAACTTCGCCGCTATTGCGAAGTTCCATGCGCAACTCGTCCACATTGCCGACGGTAAAGGGCAGGTACATGCGTCCGCTCGCCTTTTTCGTGCGGATATCCAACGCTACGGTCACGCCCGTATCGCACTCCGATCCCTTCAGAATGCTCTCGATGCGCTTGACATCGTGCTTGACGCGTCCGTCGATGGCCACTCGCAAGCAAGATGCCGCCATGGAACGGAATTCATCGAGCGACATAGCGTTTTCAACATTGACCGAAACACGCTTGCTGAATTCGTCATAACGAACGCGGCCTTCGATGCAAACAACATCGTCCACCACAAACTTGTTTCTGAGCTTCTCCCAAGCATCCGAGAAACAAACCACTTCCATCACTGCCGTGCCATCGTCAAGCTGCACCGCTCCCATGCGGCCTCGCTTCCCCTGAATGACACGAATATTCGTGACGACGCCCGCCAGCTTCACGCTGTCGCGGCTCGGTTGAATCTGGCCAAGCGTCAGCGACGTATAGTGCTCGACCTCCTTCTGATACAAATCGAACGGATGTCCGGAAAGCCAGAAGCCAAGCGCCCCCTTCTCTTCCTTTAACTTTCGTCGATCAGACCAAGACGGTGCATCTACCCAGTTGACAATGCGCTTGACCTGGACATCATCAGCAAACAGACTGTCCTGACCCTCGCTGGCAGCCACCGCCTGACCGGCCGTCATGGCCTGAGAGACATTTCCATGAAGATAACCACGATCCGGATTGAGCGAATCAAAGGCGCCCACTCGGATGAGCCCGTCAAGATTTCGAGAATTCAAACCTGAAACACGAGCTGTCACGTCGAAAAGGTCGGTAAAGGGGCCGTCCTTGATGCGAGTAGCCATCATGTCCTCAACCTGCTGACGCCCGAGTCCCTTCACGCCGCCCAGACCGAATCGGATGTGCTTTTCATCCGGCGCCGTAAAGAACCAGTCGGACTCATTGATGTCGGGCGGCAGAATTTCAATGCCGTTGGCGCGCGCATCGTCAAGAAGCGCCTTCATCTTGTCGCCCTGATCCATCACCATGCAAAGGTTGGCCGCCATGAAGCAGGACGTAAAGTGCGTCTTGAGATAGGCCGTTTGGTATGCAACATAGGAATAAGCAGCAGCATGAGACTTATTGAAGCCATAGCCTGCAAACTTTTCCATCAAGTTGAAGATTTCGGTCGCAACCGACTCCTTCACGCCTCGTTCCCCCGCCCCCTTCACAAAGACTGCACGCTGACGCTTCATTTCCTCGACGTTCTTCTTGCCCATGGCACGACGCAGAAGGTCGGCGCCGCCCAGCGAATAACCGCCCACCACCTGAGCCACACGCATCACCTGTTCCTGATAAACCATGATGCCGTAGGTTTCGGAAAGAACCGGCGCCATGCGCTCGTCAAGGTATTCCACCTTCTCGCGGCCGAATTTACGTGCGATAAAGGACGGAATCAGGTCCATCGGTCCCGGGCGATAAAGAGCATTCAAAGCCACCAAGTCTTCCAAGCGGTCAGGACGTGCCTGACGGAGCAATTGACGCATGCCCTCCGATTCAAACTGGAACACGGCTGCAGTATTGGCGTTCTGGAAGCACCTGTAGGTTTCCTCGTCGGTAACGGGAATGCGCTCGAGCTCGAACTCTCTTTCGGGATAAAGCTTGTCAATGTACTCCTTGCACTTTGCAAGAATGGAAAGCGTCGTAAGCCCCAGAAAGTCGAATTTCACAAGGCCGACGTTTTCCACGTCCTTCTTGTCAAACTGACTGATTGTGTTTTCAGGAGCACCATCGGAGTTGTAGAGAGGGCAGAAGTCCGTCAGAGCCCCTGGTGCAATCAGCACGCCGCCGGCGTGCATGCCGAGATTTCGCGTAATGCCCTCGAGCCCCTTGGCAACGCGCATCAACTCCTGATATTCATCGTCGCTTTCAATTGCCTCGCGAAATTCGGGCACCTCCTTGATGGCATCGTCAAGGGTGACGTTCTTGCCCGGCTGCATCGGAATCAGCTTCGCCAGGCGGTCCGCCTTCATGAAGGGAATGTTGAGAACACGCGCAACGTCTCGCACGACAGCCTTGGCACCGAGCGTACCGAAGGTCGCAATCTGACTCACGGCATCCGCGCCGTACGTCTCCTTCACATACTCGATCGTACGGTCGCGATTGTACTGGCAGAAGTCCACGTCAAAGTCAGGCATGGACACGCGTTCCGGATTCAGAAAGCGTTCGAAAAGGAGGTCGAACTTCAGCGGATCCAAATCCGTAATGCCAAGCGAATAAGCAACGAGCGAACCGGCACCGGAACCGCGGCCCGGTCCCACGGGAACCCCATGGGTCTTGGACCAGTTGATGAAGTCCTGAACGATGAGGAAGTAGCCCGGGAACTGCATCTTCTTGATGATGCCGAGCTCATAGTCGAGACGCTCAACATATTCCGGCCGCTTGGCATCCCTCACCTTCTCATCCTCGTAAAGGAAAGCGAGACGCTTCTCCAGACCTTCACGTGAAAGATGATCCATGTAATCATCGAGACTCATCCCGTCCGGCGTTGGGAAAAGCGGCAACTGAGGCTTCGAAAGCACGCCGTCAAGACTGCATCGCTTCGCGATGACGACGGAATTGGCCAGAGCGGATGGAATGTCCTTGAAGAGCTCGCACATCTGCTCTTCGCTCTTCAGATACTGCTCACGCGTATAACTCTTGTCGCGGCGTGGGTCGGTGATCGTGAAGCCGCCTGCGATGCAGCATCGCACCTCATGCGCCTCGAAGTCCTGAGGCTCGAGGAATTGAACGGGATGCGTCGCCACGACCGGCACGTTGAACTGAGCGGCAACCTTCACCAGAAAGGCATTCTGCCCCTCATCCTTCGGGCGTCCGGCACGCTGAAGATCAATGTAAAGACGATTAGGGAAAAGCTTCTTCCACCGATTGACAATGCCGCCCGCCTGGCGCTCGCTGCCGGTATCGATCAACTGAGACAGACGTCCCTTAGGGCCGCCCGTAAGCGCAATGAGTCCGTCCGTCGCACCGGGAGCATCGAGCCACTCGTCACAAATTTGCCCGCGGTAAGGATCCTGTCCTTCCAGATAGGCCTTGGTGAGCAGAACGCAGAGCGAGTGGTACCCCGTATGGTTCATGCAATAAAAGGTCATCCGAAACGGATTGTCCGGGAACTTGTTGTTCTTGATCTTGACATCGCACCCCAAAATAGGCTTCAAGCCCGCAGAGAGTGCATGCGAATAAAAGCGCAGCCCGCCGAAGACGTTCATCAAGTCCGTGATGCCAAGCGCAACTCCGCCCATTTCAAGCGTTTTATGAATGGCCGGATCAATGCGTACAAGTCCGTCCGTGACGGAATATTCTGAATGAAGGCGAAGATGAACGAAACGGGGCTCTGTCATGACAGGATCTTTTGCTCAGCAGGTTACTTCAAAACGGTGAGTTTAACCGAGGGATCGGACGACGTCACGGATGCGGCCGCCGCAGGCGTCATGACCGCCTGCTTCATGTCGGCATGCATCACCAGCGCCTTAAGCTCGGAATGCGCACGCAGGAAGGCCTCCGCACGATCCCAGCCCATTGCAAAGAGTGCGGTGCAAAGCGCGTCCGCACGAGCGCCGTCACGATCAATAATCGTCACCGACGAAATGTCCGTCTTTGCGGGGCGACCGGTCTTTGGATCCAGAATATGGGAATAACGCTTGCCGTTTTCCTCAAAGAAGCGCTCGTACGCACCAGACGTAATGACACTCTCATCCTTTACTGCAGCCACGGCAAAGTAGCCTCCGCGAGACTCTGCGGGATGCTGAATGCCGATGCGCCAGGGGCGTCCGTCAGACTTTTCGCCCACCGCAACGATGTTACCGCCCAAATCCAGCACGCCCCGCTTCATGCCCTCAGCCTTGAGAATATCCGATAGTCTCTGGCCAATAAAGCCCTTAGCGATGGCACCCATGTCAATGCTTTGACCTTTGCCGATCTGCATCATGCAGCGCTTGCCTTCATTCCATACACGCACTTTGGATCGATCGACCTTCGCAACGGCTTGCGCAATGGCAGCATCGGACGGCACGTGTTCACCTCCAAAGCCGATCTTCCAAAGATTGACGACCGGACCGATCATAGGTTCAAAGGCACCGTCCGTTTCCTCGGCAACAGCCAGAGCCTGCCTCGTCATATAAGCGATTTCGCAAGGCACTTCAACAGGCTCACCAGCGCGGCGATTGACCTCATTTAGAGGCGTCGTCTTGTGCACGGACATCAGATCATCATAATCCGTCACCTTGTCTTCAAAAACAATCGCGTAATGCTTGACCGCTTCAGGCGTATCGCCAAAAAGCTTCGCATTGATGAGCGTGCCCATATGCAACGTATGACGCTCAAGCGAATATTCCTGAGGCTGTACGGCTTGCGCCGACTCAACAGGCGCCGGAGACTCGCCGGCGAAAAGCGGAGCCGCCGCAAAAACGGAAGCCAAGAGCACCGCTGCCAGGGAAGCGTTGAAACGATTGGATTTCATGATTTCTTCGAATGAACAGAATATGAGGGCCATCACGACAAGGGGCGGAGCCTCAGCCCCGCCCCTTGTTCGGCAATCAAACGATTCCGGGCATTACTTGCCCCAGGAATCCTTCAAGCCAACAGCCAGATTGAAGACCGGCTTTTCAGCCGTATGATCTTCACGATCAGCCACAAAGTAGCCGTTGCGTTCGAACTGGAACTTGTCGTCGCTAGCCGCTGCAGCTGCGGCGGGTTCTACAAAGGACGACAGAACCTTCTTCGAATCAGGCGTCAGACGATCGAGGAAGCTTCCTTCGCCTTCATCCGGGTGCGGCACGTTGAAGAGACGGTCGTAAACGCGAACTTCAGCGGGAACAGCAGTCTTGGCATCAAGCCAATGGATCGTAGCCTTGGTCTTGACGGACATGGAGCCCTCCGTACCGGAACGCGTCTCGGGCAGGTACTCGGCATGAACGGCGGTAACGCGGCCGGACTCATCCTTTTCAAACGAGGTCGGCACAATCACGTAGCCGTAGCGGAGGCGGACGGGCTTGGCAGGCGTGCCGTCAGCAGGAACCGTCAGACGACGGAAGCCCTTGGGCGGAACTTCGGCGAAGTCGCTTTCCTCAATCCACAGTTCACGCGAGAACGTGATCTTGCGCGTCCCCATTTCAGGCTTCTGCGGATGATTGTTGGCCTCAAGCTCCTCGCTCTGACCTTCGGGATAATTGTCGATGATGAGCTTGAGCGGACGCAATACGGCCACTCGGCGTTCCGCACGCTCTTCGAGGTCTTCGCGCAGGCACTGCTCAAGCACGGAGTAGTCGATCCAGCCGCCGGAAACCTTAGAAATGCCGCAGCGTTCTGCAAAATTCTGAAGACTCTTGGGCGTAAAGCCGCGGCGACGCAGGCCGACAATGGTCGGCATGCGGGGATCATCCCAGCCGTCGACATACTTTTCCTGAACAAGCTGAATGAGCTTGCGCTTGCTTACGACAACATACGTAAGGTTCAGACGATTGAATTCGTACTGATGCGAAAGCAGGAAGAAGTTCGGACGAACAACTTCGAGCGCCGCCTGCATGAGCGGCGTGAAGTTTTCCGGGAAACGAATCAAAGTGGCAAAGAACTGCGTGACCGATTCGTCAGCGATCGTTTCCGGCACTCCTTCGCTCCAAGCCTCCATCAGGCGGGCAACGCCTTCTTCCGGCAGGCTGCCGCCGAGCTTCGCGCGATTCTCATACGCCGCCTTGACAAAAGCCATGGCACGATCATCCTGACCGTCTGCCATCTCGCGGATCACCTTGATCGCTTCCTCATACTGCGGCGTGCGCAGAAGCGGAATGATGCGTTCAAGCGCCCAGTTGTAGAACGCACGCTGATCTTCGAACTCCAGCGTGCAGATGGAGTGCGTGATGTTTTCAAGCGAATCCTCGATCGGATGCGCAAAGGTGTACATCGGATACACGCACCACTTGTTGCCGGTCGCATGATGCTCGGCAAAGCGAATGCGGTAGATGGCCGGATCGCGCAGATTAATGTTGGGGCTTGCCATGTCAATCTTGGCACGCACCACCATTGAGCCTTCCGGATGCTTGCCGTCGCGCATTTCATGGAAAAGGCGCAGATTTTCCTCAGGCGAGCGATCGCGATAAGGAGAATTCTTGCCCGGTTCCTTGAGCGTACCGCGATTTTCACGCATCTCGTCAGCCGTCTGTTCGTCCACGTAGGCATAGCCCGTGCGAATCAGATGTTCGGCGAAGCGATACATGTCGTCGAAATAAGAGCTTGCAAAGTAGAGATTCGTCTCATTGCCGAACTTCCAGTCGAAGCCGAGCCAGCGAACGCTGTCCATGATGCCGTCGACGTACTCCTGATCCTCCTTGACGGGATTGGTGTCGTCAAAGCGCATGTGGCAGGCGCCGCCGTAGTCGCGTGCAAGGCCGAAGTTGAGGCAGATGCTCTTGGCATGACCAATGTGCAGATAGCCGTTGGGCTCCGGCGGGAAGCGCGTGCGGATGCGGGCCACATCGGGCTCGCCCTTTTCCAGTTGTTCACTGTAGGGCGCCGGATGGCCGCACCAGTAGCGGGGAAGATTGGCACCGCGGGCCAGATCGTCGTCGATAATATTTCGAATAAAGTTGGTGACCTGGGCTTCCGCGACAGGTGCTTCGGTTTCAGAAGACATTGATCTAATCCGAATTCAATAAAGGTAATTTAGGTATTGTAGCCGCAAACCTGAAAAGACTGAGGTTCGAACAGGCACTGCGGCCTACTCGCCTAGGGCTTCGGCAAACGCGTAATGAGACTGGACGTATCCCACCGTCCGCCGCCCGCTTTCTGCACTTCCTCGTAAAACGCGTCAACCATCTTCGTAACAGGAATATCAGAACCGTTCCTCTCCGCCTCGGCCTTGACGAAGCCCAAATCCTTGCGCATCCAGTCAACGGCAAAGCCGAAGTCGAACTCGCCCTTCACCATCGTCTTGCCTCGATTCATCATCTGCCAGGAAGACGCGGCGCCGGAGCTTAATGCGTCAATAACCTTCGGCATGTCGAGTCCGGCATTCATGCCGAACGCGACGGCTTCGGAAAGTCCCTGCACGCAGCCGGCGATGCAGATCTGATTGACCATTTTTGCAAGCTGACCCGAACCCGAAGGACCGAAATACGTCACCGCACCCGCATAAGCATCAAGCACGGGCTCAATGCGGCGGAAGGCATTCTCGTCACCACCGCAAAGCACCGTGAGACACCCGTTTTCCGCGCCGGCCTGGCCGCCCGACACGGGCGCGTCAATAAAGGCAATGCCGCGCCCTCTGCCTTCGGCCTCAAGCTCACGTGCCACGGCTGCGCTTGCCGTCGTATGGTCAACGAAAACCGTGCCGGATTCCATGCCGGCAAAAGCACCGCTTTCTCCGAGCACGACGCTTCGCAAGTCATCATCATTGCCAACACAGGCAAAGACAATCTGCGCACCGCGCGCAGCCTCGGCAGGTGTTGCCGCCATGCGGCCGCCGAACATCGCAGCCCACTTTTCGGCCTTGCTTGTCGTGCGGTTGTATACGCAGACATCATGACCGGCAAGCTTCAAATGTCCCGCCATCGGGTATCCCATTACGCCCAGGCCTATGAATGCAACTTTAAGGGAAGGAACGGACGCATACGTCTTGTCCATCTTCATAACCGTCTCCTTGACAAGCAGGATCAGGACGCACAGGCTTCGCCCATGCGCTCACCCCATTCATAAAGCGCCTCAAGCACGGACTGCTTGGATTCATCCTCCCAGCAGTCCTCCTGAAGGCGGTCGATTTCGTTGAAATAGTCCGTCACGGTCAGAGCACCGTCACGAGCCTCCATCAAGCGCTCTCTGCAGAAACCCGGCCACAGCCGGCGCTCGTCTTTCGAAAGTGTCTCAGGCCAGTTTCGAGCCCGATAGCGGAGCAGCAGCTTTTCAAAGCGCTCGTCATCAAACTCAATGCCGCCCAACGCAAGCCGCTCCGGTGTCGTCCGGCGAACCTGCGCCATAGTTTCTGCATCATGCCGGCTGGCAAAGCCGCCGTCGTATAAACCGAAATCAACATCGGACGGAGACGGCCTTTCCCGATCTCCGGCCAACCTGCCGATACGCTCGGCAATCACGTCCCGGAGGTCCCGGAACCGATTCCAGTTTTCAACGATCTCCTGAGCATTCACCCCGAAACGTTCCTGACGCTCGGCCGAAATCACCTTGAGAGTCGGACAAACAAACGGCGAAGCATTCATCGCAAGCCGATAAATCGGCAGCGGCTCCTGCCCTTCCGGCAGCTCTTCACGGCGCGCAAAGAAGCGGGATTTGAGATCTTCGTCGCTCAACGTCATCACTATCGACGGATCGATAGCCAGATCCCACATCAGAGCCTCATTGCCCCTAACCCCCGACACGGGGATTTGCGCTGCAACGCGCATGAAGCCCCTTTGCTGTCCGAACTTCGGTGAAATCCAGACCACCGGCCCCTTTTCCACAGCAGTCCTGACAGCTTCCTTGGTGCGATTGGCAAGCGCCCACTGCCAGAGTTTAGGCTCGGTCCCGCGAATCAGCGCCGCAAGTCCGACCGTTGCCTCCACGTCGCTCAGGGCGTCGTGAGCATGCGAATGAACAAGACCGTTGGCCTTGGTCAGATATTCAAGCTTGAAGCAAACGTCAGCTCCGTTTTCCCGATCCGGATCGATATCCTTCCAGAGCGGCCACTTGATGCTGTCGCCCCGCAGCGCCCAGACGGCGCAGACAAGCGGGAAAAGATCCCAGCAGGAGCAGCCGTTCCTCCATTGATGTGAATAGGGATCCAGGAAATTTCGCCAGAAAAGGAAGCGAGCGACTTCATTATCAAAGCCCGACGTGTTATAGCCGATCCCGATCGTGCCGGGCTGATTGAAGCGATCCCAGATCTCCCCGGCGAAATCACTTTCCGGCATGCCCTTTTCTTCACAGAGCTGCGGCGTCAATCCCGTCACGAGACAGCTTTCCGGCTGAGGCAGATAATCGTCCGAAGGCTTTGCATAAAACACGTCGGCGCCGCCCACGGGATTCAAATCCATATCCGTGCGCATGCCGGCAAACTGTGCCGGCCTGTCCGCACGACGATTGAGCCCGAAGGTTTCGAAATCGTACCAGTAGAAGGTAGTGCTTTCCGTCATATGAGGATACTCAGGCGAGAATCACGTCGAACTGTTCCTGAGTGTAGCTCGGCTCCACCTCAAGAAACACCGGCTTTTCCACAAAGGCCTGCAGCAGCTCCAGCGCCTGCGATTCCTCTTCAAGCAGCATGTCGATGACGTTCTGGCTTGCCTGAATGTGAAACTCCTTCGTTTCCTGATACTGCTTGCAGAGCCTCACGATCTCTCGCATGATCGAATAGCAAACGGTCCTGACCGTGCGCACCTCGCCGCGGCCGCCGCACATGGGGCAGGGCTCGCAGAGCACGTGCGCAAGTGATTCGCGAGTGCGCTTTCGCGTCATTTCCACAAGTCCGAGCTCCGTGAAATTGCTCACGGTCATGCGGGTGCGGTCAGTCGAAACCGAACGGCGAAGTTCGGCGAGCACCGCCTCGCGATGCGCGTCGCAGCTCATGTCGATGAAGTCGACGATGATGATGCCGCCGAGATTTCTCAATCGAAGCTG
>JAXZEJ010000316.1:0-1594 GCA_037424205.1 bacterium
CGGCTTCGGCCATGTCCTTGTCGAGTTTCGGGAGCTTTTCCTTCGTGAAGCCCGTGGAGCCGACGTACCATTCCTTGGGATTCCCGAAGTAGGCGAGGATGCCTTCGTCGCGGCAGCGCTTGTACATCTCTTCATCCAGGACGGCATAGTAGCGGCCGGCGCGAAGGCTCATTTCGCCGCCGAGGGCAAGCGGGCGGTCGGAAAGATACTGTTCGTTCATGAAGCGGTCGCCGCAGGTGTCGACGATGAGGCCGCCGTAGATTGCAAAGCGGAGCGCGTCGTTCGAGCGTACGATGGCCTTGCCTTGCTTGGCGGACTTGCGGTTGGCGCCGCCGAATTCGTTGCAGCAGAGAGCCCAGTTGCGGTCGGCAACGCCGCCTGCCTCAATGACCATGTTGAAGCCCGCGCCGTTCGAGAGCGTGTTGCAAAGCGGCATGACGTTGATGTCGCCGAAGTGTTCACGGATCATCTCGTCGTTGCCGGCATAGCCGCCCGTGGCCACGAGCACGGCCTTGGCGTCGTAGCGGATGTAGGAGCCGTCTTCGCCGTTCTTCACGAGCACGCCCGTGACGGCATCGCCCGTCTTGAGAAGGCGAACGGCTTCGCGCTGGGTTTCGAAGACGCCGCCCATGACCTGGAACTTCTCGATGAGCGGACCGAAGCGGTCGGTGCCGCGAAGCTGCTTGCCTTCCTTGTTCGCAAAGTTGTGGCGGGCGCGGAAGCCCATGCCGTAGGCGTCGCGTCTCAGTCCCATGTTGACGCCGTTGTCCATGAAGGCGGACACAACGCGTTCGCCCTGTTCAACGCACTTTTTGAGAAGACCTGCATTGACCGTTCCTCGGCTGAAGCCGTATTCGCATTCAAAGAGCGTCTTGACGGACACGGTGGCGTTCTCGGCCTTCTGAACACGCGTGTCGGCGAGAGCAGGGCCGCCTGCCTGGCTGCCGTTGCTGACGCCGCAGCTGCCGCCCTTTTCGAGGAGATGCGTTTTCACGCCGGCGGCCTGCAAAACGAGGGCCGCCTGAATGCCGGCGGCGCCGCAGCCGAGAACCACGGCGTTGGTCTTAACGGTCTTGGACGGAACGACCTTGTCAAGGTCCACCTTTTCATCTTTGGCGCCGTCAACGTCGACGCGAACGGCGACGGTCGTTCCGGAAGCCTGGCTCATGCAGTCGGCAAGAGCGGTTTTCACGGCGTTGGACGTAACCGTTGCACCCGAAACACCGTCAACCGAGCAGTCCTGAGCGGCAAGCATGCGCTTTGCCATCAGATCGCCGATGTCGGCGCCGATGCCCTTCGTTTCGCCGGCAACGTCAATCACGACGTCCACAATGCGGCTCTTTTCAAAGGTGGCCTTCACGGTGACGTCGCTGCTGATGCCGGTAGCCTTGGCCGTGTAGACGCCAGGCTTGTAGGCAAGCTTCGGAGCGCCGGAAGCTTCGGCCGCGGATGCGCCCTTAACGCCGAGGCCGAGGATGCCAGCGGCTGCGGCGCTCTTCAAAAAGCCGCGTCGGTCAAGCTGTTTCGTGTTGTGCATGTTTTTCTCCTGTCTATGCATGGGTTCGTCGTATTTGCGAACCTTATGTCACGCTCT
>JAXZEJ010000317.1:0-9608 GCA_037424205.1 bacterium
CAGGCTCGGCGATGCCGCCAAGGGCGGTCTTGCGGCCTACGCCGATGCGCTCGGCGTTGCGTTTCAGGTGGTTGACGACATTCTCGACTGCACGCAGGACACGGCCACTCTCGGCAAGACCGCAGGCAAGGATGAAAAGGATGACAAGCCCACCTGGGTGTCGCTTCTGGGGCTTGAAGGAGCCCGAGAACGTGCGCGCAATCTCCATGATCGCGCCAATGCCGCGCTTGAGCTCGTTTCGTCCGATCCGGCGGTTCCCGCAGGCGCCGTCGACCGCCTGGCCCAGATTGCAGACTATGTGATCGCGCGCTCGCACTGATATGACCCAATTTCACTCGGAGGCTGTCCCCAAAGTGACTGAGCAAACGCTTCTCGACTCCATTAACTCTCCTTTGGACCTGCGCAGGCTTGATGTAGCTCTGCTTCCGCAGCTCGCTCAGGAGATTCGTGCGTTCATGGTTGAGTCCGTCTCCAAGACGGGCGGCCATCTGTCGAGCTCGCTTGGCGCCACGGAGCTTGCCATCGCAATTCACAGGGTCTTCAATACGCCCGAAGACCGTGTTGTCTGGGACGTGGGGCATCAGGCCTACGCCCACAAGATCCTGACGGGACGCCGCGAGCGCATGTCGACGCTTAGAAAGCATCATGGCCTTTCGGGCTTCCCTAAGCGTTCCGAGTCTCCGTACGATGCCTTCGGCACCGCGCATTCCTCAACATCAATCTCGGCTGCGCTCGGCATGGCCATCGCGGCCCGCCTTGAGGACAAGACCGACCGCTGGCACATTGCCGTCATCGGCGACGGCGCTCTCACGGGCGGCATGGCGCTCGAGGCATTGAACGATGCCGGCGTTTGGAAGGAAGGCGTGAAGCTTCTCGTCATCCTCAATGACAACGACTGCTCGATTTCTCCGCCCGCAGGCGCGCTTTCCAATCATCTCGCAAAGATCGTCTCGACGCGCGCCTACACGTGCGCCCGTGAAATCTCGAAGCGTGTTCTGAAGCCGGTGCCCGGCCTTTGGGACATTGCCAAGCGGATGGAGAAGCAGGCGATCAACTTCGTCAGTCCTCCGTCGGGAATTTTCTCCAGCTTTGATCTCAACTACTACGGTCCGGTCGACGGTCATGACGTACTGGGGCTCGTCGAGGTTCTCAAGAACCTTCGCAGGCTCAATTCGCCCTGTGTTCTTCACGTAGCAACCCAGAAGGGCAAGGGTTACGAGCCTGCAGAAATGGATCCGACGGCCTACCACGGCGTCGGCACTTTCGATCCGCTTTTGGGCCTTCCCGCCAAGAAGCCGGGCAAGCCCACCTATACCGAAGTCTTCGGCAAGTGGCTTTGCGACACGGCCGCTGCCGACAAGCGCCTTTATGGCATTACGCCTGCGATGCGCGAAGGTTCTGGCCTCGTCGACTTTGCGCGCCGCTATCCCGAACGCTATCGGGACGTCGCCATCGCAGAACAGCATGCGGTCACATATGCGGCCGGTCTGGCCTGTGAAGGCATCAAGCCCGTGGTTGCCATCTACTCGTCCTTCCTGCAGCGTGCGATCGACCAGGTCATTCATGACGTGGCTCTGCAGAACCTGCCCGTTGTCTTTGCCGTTGACCGAGGCGGCCTTGTGGGCGCCGACGGTGCGACGCATCACGGCTTCTTCGACCTCTCGCTCCTGCGCACGATCCCGAACATGACGATCATGACGCCTTCAGACGAGAACGAGTGCCGTCTGATGCTCAATACGGCATATTCGATGAATTCGCCGGCCTCCGTGCGCTATCCCCGCGGCAGGGGACCGGGCGTTGAGGTGACGGCGAAGACGGAGACGATTCCGGTGGGACGCTCCCGCATGCTGCGTCAGGGCGAACGCGTGGCGTTCCTGGGCTTTGGCAGCATGACGAACGTGCTCGCGCCCGTGGCCGAAAAAATGAACGGCACCCTCATTGACATGCGCTTTGTGAAGCCGATTGATGATGAGGCGGTGCTTGAAGCCGCACGCGCGCATGATCTGCTTGTCTGTGCCGAGGAAGGCATGCTCATGGGCGGCGCATGCAGTGCGGTTCTGGAGGTGCTCGCCGACAACGGTCTCGCGAAGCCCGTCATGCGCTTCGGCATTCCCGACGAGTTCATTGAGCAGGGTACTCAGGCCGAGCTTCTCGAGGACATCGGACTTACGCCTGAAGCCATCGAGGCAAAGGTTGCCGACAGGCTTGCCAAGCTAGATGCTTGAAATACGATTGACAAAAAACATGAGGACGTCCGAAAGGACGTCCTCATTGTTTTGAATCCGGTCGAACGGCCGGCTTGCCTAAGTCGGGATTGACGGTTAGGCGCGGAAGTTCGTGAAGTTGAGCGGAACTTCCTTGACTTCGGTTTTCAGAAGCGCGATGGCTTCCTGAAGAGCGTCGCGCTTGGCGCCGGAAACGCGAACGATGTCGCCCTGAATGGAGGCCGTGAGCTTGAGGGCCTTGGCATTCTTGATGATGCCCTGAATGGTCTTGCCGAGTTCCTTCGTGACGCCTTCCTTCACGACGATGGTCTGCTTGAGGCAGTCGCCGCCGATCTTTTCGGGAGCCTTCGTTTCGTCGAGGAAGCGCACGTCGATGCCGCGCTTGGCAAGCTTGGCGATGAGCACGTCGCGAACCTGGCGGAGCTGGAAGTCGCTTTCGGCGACGAGGTAGAGTTCGAGGTCCTTCTGCTCGACAGAAGCCTTGGTGCCGCGGAAGTCGTAGCGGGTGCCGATTTCCTTCTGGGCCTGATCGACGGCATTGCGAAGCTCGATGGCATCGGCCTTGACTTCAACGTCAAAAGAGGGCATGTGAGTCTCCAAAAATGTAAGCCGCTCTGGCGGCGGTTGCAGGATTCGGAGTTTCTACCGCATCCTGGTCGGCCTGTCAAGGCAAGATGGGGCAAACCACGGTTGCAGGCGCTTCTTTTGGGGAGTTGAGACGGCTTGATCGGGACGCGGCCGGACGCGTGCATATAATCAAAAACAGAACAACTAACAAGGGACGGCTCGCGACAGCCGTCAATACGCCATGATGTCAAACATTCAAGTCCACAAGCCGCTCGACGGCCTGACGACCTTCGGAACCCGTTCCGAAGCCGACTGTTATGCAGAGGCAGGCTCGCTTGACGAGCTGGAGACGCTTCTTGCCGAAGCGCATGCCAACGGATGGCCCATGCATTTTCTCGGCGCGGGCGCCAATACGATCGCGATGAGCCGCGTGCACGGCATGACGATCCGTATCACGATCAAAGGTGTGGAGATGTCTGCGGCGCCAAACGGCGACGTGCTCGTCAAGTGCGGCGCAGGCGAGATCTTTGACGACATCGTGGCCCGAACGCTCAAGGCCGGCATCGGCGGTCTGGAAAATCTTTCCGCCATTCCGGGCACCGTGGGCGGCGCCGTCGTGCAGAACATCGGCGCATACGGCGTCGAGCTTGCCGAACGTCTGTCCTCCATTACGGTCTACGACCGCGCAGAAAAGGTCGTTCGAGTGCTCACAGTCGAGGAGTGCGACTTCAGCTATCGCCACAGCGTCATGAAGACCGAGGCCGGCAGGAATTTCGTGGTGCTCTCCGCCACTCTGAGGCTTCCCGCCGTCTGGACGCCCATCCTCGGCTACAAGGATCTCGACGGCGAGCTTGAGGCTCGCGGCCTGACACCCGAAACCCTGACCGCCGTCGACATGAGCGACATCGTGCGCGCCGTGCGAGCCCGCAAGCTTCCCGATCCGAAGGTGATCGGCAGCGCCGGGTCCTTCTTCACCAATCCGATCGTCACCAAGGTCCACTGGCATGAGCTTCTCACGAAGCATCCCAGTCTTGTCTACTATCGTCTCGGCGGCGGACGCATGAAGCTTGCCGCCGCATGGCTCATTGAGGCTGCAGGCTTCAAGGGATATGCGGAAGGTCTAGTCGGCGTCTACGAGCACCATGCGCTCATTCTCGTCAATCGCGGCGGCGCCACGGGCGAGGACGTCATGGCGCTCGCCGAAAAAATTCAAAAGCGCGTCTTTGACCTTTTCGGTGTGTCGCTCGAGATGGAGCCCGTTCGTCTCGGCTAATCTGAGAGTCAAATTCGGCATGAGGGGCCGCCTGCGGATGTATTTCGCGGCGGCCTTCGTCGTCTTTGAGCTGTCGCGTAGCAAGTCGAAACAATAATAGGTGTTAACCCTGATATTCTTTGTTGTCCAAGTCTTGGCTGAAATGACAGAATGAGCTGATTCAAGGAGGGTTAATCCACTATGACCAGAAATTCCCCTGCAGCCGCCGTCGGCTGCTACTCGCTCGGCGAGGAGATCGCCAATTCGGTGACTCACGGCGTCGCCGCCCTGTTGAGCATCGCGGGTCTTGTCGTCATGCTCTGCATGACGCCGGTTTCGGCAGGTGCGTTGACGATTACGGCCGCTTCGATCTTCGGCGCCTCGATGATCTTTCTCTATACGGCTTCCACGCTCTACCATGCCATTCCGAACATGAGGGTGAAGCGCATTCTTCAGGTACTCGATCATGCGGCGATCTATGTGATGATTGCGGGCTCCTATACGCCGTTTTGTCTTGTCACGCTCAGGGGCTCGACGGGCACGTTGCTCTGCATGGCAGTTTGGGCGATTGCTCTGGCGGGCATTGTTCTGCAGCCGATTCTCATGAAGCGCGCGGAGTGGCTCAACTGCCTGCTCTATCTGCTCCTCGGCTGGTGTGTGGTGCTGGTTTTCAAGCCGCTCATGGCGGCGCTTCCCGCTGCCGGCATCTGGCTCCTTGCGGCAGGCGGCGTCGTATATTCGCTCGGCGTCATCTTCTACCTCTGGGAGAAGATTCCGTACAACCACGCCATCTGGCATGTCTTCGTGCTTGGCGGCACGGTGCTTCAGTTCTTCTCGGTTCTCTTCTACGTGATTCCCGCGGGCGGAGTTTGAGAGTTCGAATAATCTGAATAAAAAAACGCACCTCGAAGGAGGTGCGTTTTTTTGTCAGGATCCGACGTTCCGATTAGGCCATGGCCTTGATGGAAGCGGAGAGACGGCTCTTGTGGCGAGCAGCGGCGTTCGTGTGAAGAACACCCTTGCGAGCCATGGAGTCGATCACGGATTCAGCCTTCTTGAAGGCTTCCTGAGCGGCGGCCTTGTCGCCGGCGACGATGAGCTTGCGCACGGCCTTGATGGCGGTGCGGAACTGGCTGCGCTGAGCCGAGAGGTGCATGTTGCGCACAACCATCTGACGGGCGCGCTTGCGAGCTTGCTTGGTATTGGCCATTTTAAAAATTCCTTGCCTATTAATTAAACAGTTGGCGTCCAGAGCATCCCTATGGGAGGCCTGATCCCGGTGTTCCCGTGGAGCGCTTCTAACGCTGTCCGGACGCCGCTGCATAACCTCCGCTTGAGGCGGGGAAAGTGCATCGCGGTTGCGCGAGACACCAAAGATTTCGTGAATTTCCGAAGTCTTTTGCAACACTTCCGTCCTTCATCCGCCTGAGGTTGGGGCATCAGTCGGCCTGTCCGAACGGAGGCTTTCAAATTGCATGACTCCGAAAAGCCCTCAACTATATCAAATTTCCAAGCCTCGGGCGTGTTTTCGAGTAGAATTTTTTGCGTTTTTTGATTTTTCAACGGGATGGCTCATGTCGCTCTTGAAGTCTGCTCTTACTGTTTCAGGCCTGACTCTGGTCAGCCGAGTCACGGGCGTGATCCGCGACATGCTCATTGCACGCTTTTTCGGGGCTTCTTCCGAGACCGATGCGTTCTACGTGGCCTTCAGGCTCCCGAACATGCTTCGCCGTCTCTTTGCCGAAGGCGCCTTTCAGCAGGCCTTCGTGCCGATGCTCGCAGACGTGAAGGAGCGCAGCGACGGCGATGCCGCGCGCTTCATTGACCATGTCTTTACGGTGCTTGCGCTTTCGGTCTTTGCGGCGAGCGTGCTGGGCGTCATTGCCGCGCCGCTGCTCGTCTGGGCGATTGCCAGCGGCCTTTCAGCCGATCCCGAGGCCTTTGATCTGGCCAGCGCGCTTACGCGCTTCATGTTCCCATACATCGCCTTCATGGCTCTCACGGCACTTGCAGCATCGGTTCTCAATACCTGGAAGCGCTTTGCCGTGCCTGCCGTGACGCCCGTTCTGCTCAACCTTTCCTTCATCGGCTCTACGGTATTTCTGGCTCCCCGCATGGACGAGCCTATCTGGGCGTTGGCCTTTGCCGTGATTCTCGGGGGTATTCTGCAGCTGGGCACTCAGTATCTGGCGCTTCGCCGTCTGGGCATCAACGTGCGGCCGAGAAGCTTGAAAAAGAGCCTGGCCGACGCAGACGTGCGCCGCGTTCTGAAGCTCATGGTGCCCGCGCTCTTCGGCGTTGGGGTCGCGCAGCTCTCGATTCTCATCAATACGAACATTGCCTCTCATCTCGGCAAGGGCGCAGTGACATGGCTCAACTATGCCGACCGCCTGATGGAGTTCCCTACGGCGCTTCTCGGCGTTGCGCTCGGCACCGTGCTTCTGCCCGGGCTTTCGAGTGCCTATGCAAAGGGGGACAACGAGCGCTACAACACGCTTCTTGACCGCGGACTGAGGCTTGTCGTTCTGGTAGCGGTGCCAGCCGCCGTCGGCCTATGGCTCACGAGCGAGGCGCTCGTATCCTTCCTCTTTCAAGGCCGAAGCTTCACACCTGACGACGTGAGCCAGACGGCGCTTGCCGTTGTGGGCTACTCGGTGGGGCTCATCGGTCTTATTGCGCTCAAGATCGTTGCGCCGGCCTTCTATGCGCGCAAGGACATTCGCACGCCGGTGAAGACCGCCTTCTGGAGCCTTGTTGTCGTTCAGCTCGTCAACCTTGTTTCCGTTCCGCTTTTCTCGCACGCAGGACTGGCGCTCTCCGTCGGCATCGGGAGCGTCTTCAATGCGGGAACGCTGCTCGTCATTCTGATGCGCCGCGGCATCTACAGCCCGCTGCCGGGCTGGACGAAGGCCGTTCTTCGCATTGTGTTTGCTACGGTGATTATGGGAGCCGGACTTTGGTATGGCCAGACCTTCGCTTCATGGACCGCCATGCCGTGGCTCATGCGTGCATGCGGCGTGCTCGCCATGGTGGCGGCCGCCGCCGTTGCCTACTTCGCCGTCATGTTTGCCTGCGGCTGGCGTCTCTCTGATCTGCGTCCGTGACGTGCAGCCGAGTGATTTGGCAGAGTTTTCACAGTGACAAAAAAAAGGCGCGGCATTTAAAACCGCGCCATTTTTGTCGAGTTATTCGGGCTTAAAACTTTGAGTCCATAAACCCATGGGTTCAATCGCCGGGAGAAAGTCAATTGCCTTTTTCTTCGGAATCCTCATCAACCTCGTCTTCGTCCTCGCCGGGAGTATCGGTTGCGTCGGAGGTGAGGGATGGCATGCGGGCGGGCCAGCCGATCAGCTCGTCCTCGCTCATGGCGTCAAGCGCGGCGGGGCCCAGACGGGCGGTGTTGACGGCATAGTTGAGCTTCGCGTAGACGTGCACGAGATCGTGGTTGAGCACTTCAAGCGCGTCTTCCTGATCGCCGTTTTCGACTTTTTGGAGCGCATCCTGAAGCGCTTCGGAGGCATCGTTTAGGGTGGCCTGCAGCCATTCGAGTTCAATGTCCATTTGGTCCTCTATTTCAACATGCGTCTGCATCGACAGGCGCAACACCATGAATTCTAAGCCGCCGGCAGTGTCACGTAAAGGCTTTCGGCCAGAGGGCCGGCTGTAGGCGGTTGCGGCGGAGTGAAGAAAAAAGGAGCCGGCCTTCCAAAGAAGACCGGCTCACGAAGCGTTCGATTGGCTTAGTCCTTGCTCAAGGCATGGAATTAGTATTCGAACGTGCCCTTAACGATGATTTCACCGTCGCGCATCATTTCGCGGCCGCGGGCGAAGACGCCCTTGAGCTCGAAGTCTTCGGTGAAGAGACAGGCGTTGGCGCAGGCGCCGGATTCGATGACGCCGTGGCCCTTGATGCCGAGGGCGTTCGCGACGTTGGAGGTCGTGAACGTGATGGCCTGTTCGATCGGCATGTTGTATTCGCGGATAAGGCGGATGGTTTCCGAGAGGTTGCTGGTCACGCCGCCTACGCCGAGGCCGACCATTTCACCCTTGTCGTTGAAGCGGGGCACGGAGCCGTGGCCGTCGGTCGAGAGAGTGATGTGCGTCGGATCCACGCCGGCTGCGAGAGCTTCCACGACGGCCTGAGCCGGATGGTCGAAGCAGCAGGAGGCGCCGGTCGTGATGTCGATCCAGCCGCCCTTGAGGGCGAACTGAACGGCAGAGTCGAAGACGTGGCGGATGCGGCCGCAGTGCGTCGGACGGATATGCTTGATCGGGAAGCCGCGGGAGACGATTTCGTCGTACATCGCGAAGGCGCCCGGGATGTTGCCCGTGTGAATGTGCAGGAAGCCGATCTTGCCGGCGAGCATGGCGCCCACGCGGATGTCGGCGAGCATGGAGAGGACCGTCTGGACGTCCGGGAAGCTGGAGCGATGGTCGCCAAGGGCGATCTTCACGCCAAGGACTTCAGGCACGAAGAAGAGGTCGTTGCCGATCGTGTCGGTGAGGAGCGTCGGCGGGCAGCGGTAGTTGGACGTGTACATCCAGGCGGAAACGCCTTCGGCCTTGAGGGCGCGGACCTTGGCGAGAAGATTCGGGATGGAGCGCGTCGTATAGTCGGTGCCGGAGACGCCGACGACGTTCGTCGTGCCGCAGGCGATGAGTTCGGAGAGCACGAGCTCGGGGGTGCGCGTGGCCGGGCCGCCTTCACCGCCGCCGCCCGTGACGTGGATGTGCTGGTCGAAGAAGCCCGGGGTCATGATCATGCCCGTGGCGTCGATCGTCTGCAGATCGGGGAGGTTCGGTGCAAGATCCTTGCCGACGGCGAGGATGCGTTCATTGGCCATGAGCACGTCGACGACGCCGAGATCCTTCGGTGCGAAGACGCGTGCGTTCTTGATCAGAATAGCCATATCAATACTCCTTAAGCGAATGCTTTATCCGATGGTTAGAGGAAGACTGCGGAGGCGGCGACGTTGACGATCAGTGCGAGAAGCATGACCGGGATCGTGCGCCTGATGATTTCAAAGGGCGTAAGGCCTGCAATGCCGGCAACGGCGATGATCACGCCGGCGATCGGGCACATCGTGCGGGCAATGCCGGCAGAGAGCTGGACCGGAACGACGAGCACGGCGGTGTTGATGCCCACGCTTGCGGCGGCTTCGGGAAGCAGCGGCGAGAAGGCGAAGAAGGCGGCGTTGCCGGAGCCCGTCACGATCGTGGCGACGACCATGATGGCGAGCATGACAAAGAGCATGACCCAGACGCCTGCGCTTTCCATGGAGGCGGCGGCCTGGATCATCGTGGTGATGCCGCCCATCTTGTTCATGCCGAGAGCAAAGAGTTCGGCGCAGCAGATGAGGGCCACGGTGGACGTGAAGACCTTGCCCATGCCTTCAAAGACGGCGCTCGTGCGTTTGCAGCATTCTTTGAAGTCGAAGTGCGTGATCAGATCGACGAAGAAGGCGATCAGGATGGAAACCAGAATGCCGGTCTGCAGGTTGAGCTTGATGCCGTTGTAGACCATCGGAGAGAAGACGATGAGCAGAACGAGCGGAAGCATCGGC
>JAXZEJ010000318.1:0-2741 GCA_037424205.1 bacterium
G
This sequence comes from bacterium, assembly GCA_037424205.1. Classification (GTDB taxonomy): domain Bacteria; phylum Pseudomonadota; class Gammaproteobacteria; order Burkholderiales; family Burkholderiaceae_F; genus Sutterella. The sequence continues at coordinate 2 of JAXZEJ010000318.1, forward strand.
TGTGCTCTTCCGATCTGGCGCTCGGCAACGCGTTCGCTCTCAGCCATGTCGGACGAGCTCTTTTCAAAGCGCTCGAGACGCTGCTTGAAGCGCTTGGTAAGCGCGTCAATCTCCTCCTGGCGGCGCTGGCCTTCGGCATTGAGGCGCTCGCCGGCCTGAGCAGCGGAGAGCGAATCGCGCAGGATGCGCTCCATGTTGACGACGCCGATGCGAAGATCCGCAGCGCTCGCCGGAGCAAACATGGCAAGACCAAGCACGACGGACGAGAGAACGGAAGGCAGAAGTTTGTTCACGGTGTTCACCTTTGAGCTTGAAAAAAACGGGGCGCCCGTTTGAGCCGCCCCGTCTGCAGGCATTTTTGTATTCTACTTCCGCACGCGGACGGACGCCGATCCGGCCGCGCGGACGGACGGAACTTAGAAGCCCGTGCCGATCTGGAACTGGAAGCGCTGGGTCTTGTCGCCTTCCTTGTCGTTCAGCGGGAAGGCAACCGAGAACTTCAGCGGGCCGAGCGGAGAGATCCAGGCTACGCCGATGCCGGTCGAGTAGCGCAGGTCGTCAAGGGAGTATTCCTGACGGCTGTAGCCGTTGGCCTTGCCTTCATAGCCCCAGGCATAGCCCGTATCCAGGAAGCCGAAGATGCGAAGCGTGCGGTCGCCGCCCGGCAGCGGAGCGAGAAGCTCGAGCGAGGCATTGAGCATTCGGTCGCCGCCGAGGTTGTCGCCGTTACTGTCCTTCGGGCCGAGCGTGCCGGACTCGAAGCCGCGCACCGAGCCGATGCCGCCGACGTAGAAATTCTTGAAGAACGGGAACATGTCGGTTTTGCCGTACACGTCGCCGTAGCCCAGTTCGCCGTTGAAAGCCAGCGTCCACGTCTTGGTGAGCGGGAAGTAGTGCTGGTACTGGTAGGTCATCTTGTAGTACTCGATGTCCATGCCGGGCAGGCCGAACTCACCGTTGAGGCGCTGGTACACGCCGCGCGTCGGCGCAAGCGAATTGTCGCGAGAATCGCGCGACCAGCCGATCGTGGCTGCAACCGACACCGGGTTGGAGCCGTAGCGGTCCACGTAGTCCTGATAGCGGCGGGGCGAATTGGCATTGGCATCCACCTTCGTGGATTCGACCTTGCCGCCGAGGAACACGCGATCGCTTTCCGTGAACGGAATGCCGAAAGCGAGCGATGCGCCGCGGGTTTCATACTTCACGTCGGCAACGTCCAGCTCTTCAAGGTCGACGCGGCGGTCGTAAATTTCCCACGAGCGGCTGATGCCTTCGGGCGTGACGTACGGCTCGACGACGGAAAGAGAATACGTGCGCTGGGACTTCGACGTGTTGACGTCGACCGACACGGACTTTCCGGTGCCGAAGACATTGTTCTGCGCGAAGCCCGCGGAAAGGATGATGCCGTCCGACGTGGAGTAGCCGGCACCGAGCGAAACGGAGCCGGTCGGGCGTTCCTTCACCTTGATGTCGACGTCAACCTGGTCGCGCGTGCCGGGCACGGGCACCGGATCGGCCGTCACCGTTTCGAAGTAGCCGAGACGGTCGATGCGGTCGCGGGAGAGCTTGACCTTCGAGCTGTCGAACCAAGCGGCTTCATACTGACGGACCTCGCGACGGATCACTTCGTCCTTCGTGCGGTTGTTGCCCGTAATGTTCACGCGGCGGACATAGGCGCGGCGGCCCGGGTCGAGCGTGTAGACAACCTCGACCGTGCGGTTTTCGCGGTCGGCGACCGGATTGGGCGCGGCGCTTGCAAAGGCGTAGCCGAGCGTGGAGAGCTTGTCGACGAGCGCCGTGGAAATGTTGTTGACGGCTTCTGCGTTGTAGACCTCGCCCTTTTCGAGCGTCACGAGCTTGTTGAGCTCTTCATCAAGGCCGAGAAGGTCGCCGGTGAGCTTGGCGCCGGAGATCGTGTACTTCTCGCCCTCGGTCATGTTGATCGTGATGTAGACGTCGGACTTGTTGGGCGCAATGGAAACCTGAACGGAGTCGATCTTGAAGTCGAGATAGCCCTGGTTCATGTAGAACGAGCGGATCGTCTCAAGGTCGGCCGCGAGCTTTTCACGGCTGTAGAGGTCGCGCTTCGTGTACCAGCTGAACCAGTTGGGCATGCCGAGCTGCATCTGATCAAGCAGGTCGTCGGCGTCAAAAAGGCGGTTGCCCGTGAAGCGGATCGAGGCGATCGACGAGGCGCGGCCTTCGTCGACGTTGATCGTGATGCGCACGCGGTTGCGTTCGAGCGGCGTGGCGATGGTCTTGATCTTGACGCCGTAGTAGCCGCGGGCGAGATACTGGCGGCTCAGCTCCTGGTCGGCGCGGTCAAGCGTCGCCTGGTCGAAGATGCGGCCTTCGGCCATGCCGACATCGCGCAGGCTGGTCTCAACCGCGTCCTTGTCGAAGGCCTTGATGCCGTGCGTCTCAATCGTTGCAACGGCCGGGCGCTCAATGATGCGCACCACGAGAACGTCGCCGTCCTGAGAAAGCGTCACGTCCTTGAAGAGGCCGGAGCGGTAGAGCGAGTGAATGGCGCGGGTGCCCATTTCGGGCGTGTACTCGTCGCCGGTGCGGAACGGAAGGTGCGAGAAGACCGTACCGGGTTCGGTACGCATCAGGCCTTCGACTCGGATGTCGGAAATGACAAAAGCCGAGGCCCCCTCAGCACACACCATGGCCGCAATGACAGCGGCGGCCGTCTTCGTCAGATTGGCAGACAAAATAAAATCTCTCAATATCGTCA
>JAXZEJ010000319.1:0-3260 GCA_037424205.1 bacterium
CGCCGTCGTCGGCGCTCTGATCTCCATCATTGCCGGCCGAGCCTACAACCGCTTCGGCCCGCGTTGGCTGAACGTGACCGCCGGCCTCCTGGTGATCGGCGCCGGGCTTCACCTGCATTTCTTCCCTACCTGCAACGACACGCTCGTCCAGTCGGCCGTCGCCTACAGCCTGATCTGCATGGCGATCGTCATGTCGAATACGGCTGTCTATCGCGCCTGCGGAAGCATCTTTAAGGGCGGTCCGCGCGTTACGGCGTTCTCTCGCCTCAATGCGCTCTACAGCGTCATTGAAATTCTTTCGCCGCTCGGCATCGGCATTCTCTATGAGATTTGTCCTGATTTGCTAGCGGCGCTCCTGATTGCACTCGCCACCGTTTCCCTCGTCATGCCCGGTCCCTTCCCCGCCTCGCTTATCGGGCGGACGGCGCAGGCCGCCACGAATACCCTTCTCTACAATCTGAAGCGTCTGGCGGTTTCACGCGTTCTGCTGGGCGGAACGATAGCCGGCTCGGCCATTCATGCGGTGGTTGCAACGTTTACGCTGGTTCTGCCCATTTCCGCGCCCGAGCTCTCCATGTCGATGGCCGACGTCGGTTATCTGCTCGCAGCCTTTGCCCTCGCGCAGTTCCTCGGCTGCTTCGTTCTGTCTGCCAATCCGGCGCCCGACAAGCTTTGCTCGCGCATGTTCATGACGCTCGCAGCGGGGGGCCTTGTTCTGGCGGCGGCCTTCTGGTCAACGAGCTTCGTCGCCATGCTCGCGCTCTCCTTCCTCCTCGGCGCCGCGCTGGGTCCCATCCAGCCTCTCTCGATGAGCATGATCTTCCAGTATTCCGAACCCGGCTCCGTCGGGGACATTCTCGGCGTGCGCCTCATGCTCAACAATCTCGCCCGCATCATTGCGCCTCTCATCATGGGACTGGCGCTCGACGTCATGTCCGGTCCCGGCTTCCTTTCCTGGACGGGCGCGGCGATCCTTGCTGCCACTTTCGCCGCCCTTCTCTACTCGCGTTTTTCACGGGCATCCTGATTTGATTCATGAGGAGGACAATCGAGTCTTGTCGACTCTACAATCGCATAAAAGTGTGATTTTTCACCCAAATATGCCAATAAAAATGTGAGGTGTGTGCCGTGGAACGTCAACTGATGAAGAAATTGATCTACTGGAAGCAGTGTTCCAGTTGGAAGCCTCTCTTCCTTGAAGGCGTCCGTCATGTCGGCAAGACCTGGATTCTCAAGGAATTTGGAAGGCGTTCCTTCAAGAACATTGCGTACTTTGATTGCGAGAAGAGTCCGCATTTGAAGGATCTTTTCGAATCGACGAAGAATGTCGATCGCATCCTTCAGAACTTGATGATGGCGTCCGGCGAGCGCATTGTTCCCGGTGAAACGCTTGTCATCTTTGATGAGGTTCATGCGGCGCCGAAGGCTCTCGCCACGCTCAAGTACTTTTGTGAAAATGCGCCGGATCTGCACGTCGCCGCTGCTTCATCGCTTTCATGCATGCCGCCGTCGGAGCCTTCGTCCTTTCCCGTAGGCAAGGTTTCCTTTCTGCATCTGCATCCGATGAGCTTTACTGAATTCCTGCGTGCCAATGGCGACGAGGAATTGGTTCGTCTCACAGAGTCCGTCAACGCTTTGGTCCCGGTTCCAGAAGCATTCTTCGATCTTAGCCTTGAACGGCTGAAGGCTTATTTCATCACAGGCGGGATGCCGGAGGCCGTTCTCAAATGGACTCGGGATCGGGATGTGCCTGCGATGGAGAATGCGCTTTCCTGCATTCTTGACGACTATGAACGAGATTTCATGGTGCATGCCCGAAGAGGTCTGTCATCAAAAATCTCCGTCATTTGGAATTCTCTTCCCGCTCAGCTTTCGGGCGAGAACAAGAAGTTCACATATCGGGCCGTCAAGGAAGGCGCTCGCGCCAGGGATTACGAAGCCGCACTTGACGGGCTCGCAGGTACAGGCTTGATACACAAGGTTGTTCGAAGCTCCTCTCCGGGTCTTCCGATGGCGACCTATGACAATGCATCCGCCTTCAAGGCGTATCCCATGGACGTCGGAATTCTGCGCAAGCTCTCGCATTTTCAGTCGTCCTATTTCGCCGAAGGCGGCCGCATCTTTGAGGCATCCCACGGCGCAATGGTCGAGACTTTTGTTTTGCAGACGCTGGCGATGCAGTTTGATGTTGCTCCTCGTTATTGGAGCCGCAACAATCCGTATTGCGAGGTTGCTTTTCTTATTCAGCGTGAGAACGACATCTTCCCGATTGAAGTCACAGTCGAACGCGGCAAGGCCGGCCGAGGCTTGAGAAAGTTCAAGGAACTCTTCCCGAATCAGATAAAGCTTCGCGTTCGCTTCTCGCTCGATAATCTGAAGCTTGACGACGATGTTCTCAACATTCCGCTCTTCCTTGCGGATCAGGCGGACCGCTTGATCGGTCTGGCACTCAAGATTCGCGGGCAGACCGTCATCGGAAGCAAGTGACACAGATTTGCCTTTTCTTACGTCCTGCGGACATTGTTACCACGACTGAGCAAACGCTAAGTTTCGCCTCGGCGTGTGCTAATTTTCATTATCTAAACTGACCTCAAGTTGAAAGGGAGGCGAAGACAGATCCTTCCGGGATTCCTCCCTTCCACGTTTTTTCTCCTAAACAAAGAGGTCACACCATGATGAAGAAGAATGTTCTCGCCGCCGTTTTCGCCGCAGCCGCCATGACCGTTGCCATGGGCGCACATGCCGCCGACGCCGCTCAGCCGCCGGTTCCCAATGTTCCGTCGATCCAAGCCAAGGCTCCGATGCCCGCTCCCAAGGTTTCCATGATCGAAGCCGTCGCATCCGCCCAAAAGGCCTGGCAAGGCGACGTCCGCTCCGCCAACCTGCATATGAGCAAGCAGTACGGCCAGGTCTGGGACGTGCGCATGCTTCGCGATGACAAGACCCGCGTTCGCACCTTCGTCGACACCGAGACCGGCAAGGTCGTCGCCGGAGACCTGATTGGCATCAACGAACCGAATCGCCCGGCTCCGCGCATGGGTCACCATGTCCGCGGCCCGATGCAGGGAGCTCCCCGCCATGCCGGCTTTGGCCCGTATTTCGGTCCCGGCATGAATCCGAACTGCCCGATGGTGGTCATCAACCGTTGAGGCCTTTCGGCAGACTTGCATAGATATCCTAAATATTTTGGGAGGCTCTTCGCAGAAGGCCTCCCTTTCTTTCTATGGACGGATGATGTGAAGAAGTTCCCTAGCTGGAAC
>JAXZEJ010000320.1:0-2597 GCA_037424205.1 bacterium
CAATATTAGCGTCCTACGAACTGCGATTAATTGTGAGCAATGTCAAAAAACACCTGTCTCAGCTATGCGTTCGAAAACGTGAGACGGACAGGTACCAAGCGTTGATTTTTCGCTTGATCATCCTGGTGCTGTAGAAGGAATCCGGATATCAGGGAACGTTGCTTTGGGAGCCCATCTGTATAAACCACGTCGACGGCGTCGAGATTAACAGAGAAAGACCGGTGATCGCCTGCACCAAACCGGCCGGATCGAATTAAGATTGTCTCTTCAAGGAGAACAATCATGCGCAGTACCAATCCCGGTTTCGTCCCCGATTCGCCTTTCACGCGCCCGCTTCCGGCGGCGTGGACGGAATTCTTTTCCAAGTTCCCGAAAGCGGAACTGCATTGCCATCTGCTCGGAACGACGGGCAGGGAAACGTTCGTCGACCTCGTCAGGGCGTCCGGCGCTGATGTGACGATGGAGGAAATCGAAGGCTTCTACACCCGCGGCGACAAGCCGGTCGGGGTGCTGCGCATCTTCCGTGCTCTTGAAGAGAAGATTCTGACGAAGCCTGAATTTCTCACGCGAATTACCGTTGAGCATATGGAGCGCGTTGCTCGCCAGGGCGTTCGCTACATCGAGTTCTATTGGAACTGGACCGGTCTCGCGCATTCCATGACGTTTGCCGAAGCTCAGGCTGCAATTGTTGCCGGCCTGAAGGAAGGCGAGCGCCTTTACGGAGTTGTCGGACGATCCGTTCCGGCCATTGACCGAGAGAACACGCCCGAAGCGGCTGTTGCCCTGGTCGAGGAAATGATTGCGAATCGCGTGCCCGAGACCATCGGTCTTGGCATTGACTATCGCGAGACCGCGCATGAGCCGGAGAATTTCTGGAAGGCCTTCTTCATGGCGCGCAACGCGGGCTTTCGCATCACGATCCACGCCGGTGAATTCGGCGAACATTGGCGAAATGTCGAAACTTCCATGGATCTCCTGAAGGCAGACCGCATCGATCACGGCTACACGATCATCGACAATCCCGCACTGATGGAGAGTGCCCGGGCGCGCAACATGACGTTTGCCGTGGTGCCGACGAATTCCTACTACCTGCGCACGTTTACCGACGAGGAATGGGCGGTCAGGCATCCGATCCGCAGGATGGTCGAGAACGGCCTCAAGGTCTTTCCGAACAGCGATGACCCGACCATGCATCAGGTCTCGATCAGCGAAGCCTGGATGCTGATGTTCAACTGGCTCGGCTTCACGCTGCCGCAATTGAGGAAAATGCTTGCCGATTCGATCGACTCCGCCTGGGCGGACGAATCGGTGAAGGCCGGCTGGAGGCGTGATTGGCTGAAGGAGTTTGACCAACTCGCCGCCGCTCTGCCTGCGTTGGATAAGAGCAGGTAACCGTTGGTTGCTCTGCCCGGCAGAATACGGGAAGGGACTTGCCGCGCGCAGGCGTCCTTCGTCCGGGCTAACGGATGTCAAACATCGCGGTGTAAGGCAAAATATGAGACGACAAGTCTCTTCCTCGTCGATGGAGGTTCAAACTTTATGCTCAGCGCCGATCTCGTCGCCGTCATCAGAAAGCAGGATCAGGATCATGTTCCCATTAAGGAAATTGCCCGCAGGCTGAACGTCAGCCGCAATACCGTCAGAAAATGGATTCGCGACCCGGATCGGCCGGTGGAGTATCCCGCTCGTTCCAAGAGTCCTGCCCGTGACTTTCTGGAGGCTCATCGAGACGAGGTCAGGGCGGAATTCGTCAAATGCGCAGAAAAGTGTCCGATTCTTCGGCAAAGGCTGCGGCAGCGGCACCGGATCGACATTTCGCTTCGCACGCTTGAGCGCTTCTGTCAGCCGTTCAGGCAATCAGACGCCGAATAAAGACAAGAACACGACCTCAATTTCTGCGCCGCGAGAGAGTTCGCACCATGCTTTCCGTTCGAAAGTGGGTTCGCGAGCCGGCTTGGCCGGTGGAGATTGTGAATCGTCCTCGGAGTCCTGAACGCGTATTTCCGGAAGCTCATCGAGAGCTGGTCCGGGCAGAGTTTTTCGAATGTGCCAAGAGGTGCACGATCCTTCGGCAAAGGCTGCGGCAGCGGCATCGGATCGACATTTCGCTGCACACGCTTGAGCGCTTCTGCAGGCCTTTCAGGCGGTAATTGCAAGAAAACGGCCGGCCTTCCCTGCAGGAAAGCCGGCCGTTTGGTCACTGATTCGAAATGGATCCTGTCGGATTACATCTTGAGCGTGACGATGCGGTTGTTGTCGACCACTTCGAAGGTGTTGCCCTTCTTGACGAGGCCGCGGACGTCGGTCAGATCAGCCGGGAAGCCCCAGGTCTGAACGATCTTTTCGGCAGCGATGTCGATGGCGACGATCACGTTGTGGTTCTTGGAGACCGCGTAGAGCTTGCCGTCTTCATAGACCATGCCGGTGACGTAGAGTTCGCCGAGCGAGCGGTCCTTCTTGAGATCGGCGGCCGGGAGGAATTCACCGGAGAGCGTCCAGTCGGCCATCAGAGCCTTGGAGATCACAAGCTTCTTGTGGTTCTTGTTGTCGGGCACGGTGGCCGTGTAGATGTAGCGGCCGTCCGCGGCGGCGGAATG
>JAXZEJ010000321.1:0-1560 GCA_037424205.1 bacterium
CGTGTGCTCTTCCGATCTATGATGCCCGAGCCCTGAGCCGAAAGCTGGAAGTTCGTGCAGCCGATCTTCGGACCGAGGTCGTATCCTTTGAAGACGCCGGTGTTGACTTCCTGACGGAGCTTCACGTTGGCGCCGAAGCCGCCGGTGGCGACGATCACGCCCTTTTCAGCCTTGAAGAGCGTGTAGCGGTGCGTCTTGTTGCTCTTGGCGAGCACGCCCGTCACGCGGCCGTCGGCATCGCGGATGATGTCCTTGGCTTCAATGTCGGTGATAACCTTGATGTTCGGATGTTCGGCAATGTACTTTTCAAAGACACGGATGTAGGAATTGCCCGACGGGGTCACGGTGTAGTGCGAACGCTGCCAGAGCGCGCCGGTGGCCGTGCCGACTTCGTCCTTGAACTTGACGCCCAGGCTTTCAAGCCACTGTACGGCAGGATAGGCGCCTTCGCAGAGGTGCTTCACCAGTTCGGGGTTCCCCTTGTTGTGACCGCCCTTGAGCGTCTGGTCAATATGCTTTGCAACGGAGTCCTCGATGCCCTGCCTGGGCTGGCGAACCGGATCGGCAGCGTTCAAGGCGCCTTCGGAAACGTTGGTCGAGCCGCCGAGAAGACCGAGCTTTTCAAGCACGATCACGTCGGCGCCCGCCTGAGAGGCAGCCACTGCGGCGGCCAGGCCGGAACCACCGCCGCCGATGATGACGACCTGAGACGTCATCGTGTTGGGAAGCGGCGCATAGTGCTCGACGTTCTTCTTCAACTGCTTGAGGTCGGCGTCCGAAACCTTGGCCTGCTTCAGGCATTCGCCGACGGCATACTTCAGAGCCATCGAGCTGATCGTGGCGCCCGTGATCCCGTCGACGCCGAGACTCTGCTTATCAAGAATCTTGCCGGCCACTTCTTTAAGAGCGAGCTTGCCCACGCCGATCGTCTCAAGGTTCTTCGAGTAGTCGATGTTCTCAATCTTGTTCTTCGAAACCGTCACGGCAACCGTCATGGCTGCATTGTGGCCGTTGACCTTGTAGGTGTAGGTGCCCGGAACATACGTGGCGGCGGAAGCTGACATGGAGGCGATGGCCAGTGCGGAGGCCATGGCAATTGATGAAATCCTCATCGTATTTCTCCTTTTCATCGCGCGGATCCTTCGAGGTCGTGAGAGGCCGGCCTCAAAGGAAGGAGGCGTGGAATTTCAATCGGGAGGGGCGGCGCTTCAGGCTCCGCACCTCTCTTCACAACGGTCAGCTTAGTCCTCATTCATTTTTGGTTAATCCGATAAAACCCTCGGTTTTGTCCGAATTTCTTGACTTTGGGCCAAAAGCATGCTTGCAAATCGAAACGGAGCATCCGACGGTTTCGAGTCTTCGGACATGTCTGAGATTCCGCCTTTCCTAGGCCTTGCCGTACCGCGGTCAAAGCGCTCTCTTGTCGACAAATATCCGTCAACTTCGGCCTATTTTCGGCATCTAGTCTGAACTTCCTATCTTATTAACTCTTGGCGTTTTGTTAATTGCCAATAGATCTCACAATGACTGAAACGGCCGCATCCGAGCCCTTGCGAAGAC
>JAXZEJ010000322.1:0-1765 GCA_037424205.1 bacterium
CGCGACGCTCGGCGCCGTCCTTGCGCCCAACATCGAGAGCTTCATCGTGATGCGCTTTCTTGAGGGGCTCGGCGCCTCGGGCGCCGTCGTCATGTCGCGCTCGATTGCCGCCGACCTCTATACCGGCCGCGAGCTCGGCCGGCTGATGGCCGTCGTGGGCGCCATTCAGGGCATTGCGCCCGTGACGGCTCCGATGATCGGCGCGGTCATTGCGGAGTTTGCCGGCTGACGCGAGATCTTCGTCCTGCTGCTGGCGATCGGCGCCGTGCTCACCGTCGTGACGATCTTCGTCTTCAAGGAGTCGCTCTCGAAGGAGCGCGCTCGTCCGAAGGGCTCGATCCTTGCCTCCTTCAAGCCTCTCATGAAGGATCCGCTCTTTCTCGCGATCGCGGGCCAGCAGTTCTTCTCGTCGGGCATTCTTTTCGGACACATTTCGGCTTCGCCCTTCATCTTTCAGACGATCTTCGGCCTTTCACCCACGACCTACGGGTTGATCTTCGGCCTGCTGGCGCTTTCGATCACGGCGGGCGCCATGATCAGCTCGTGCTTTGCGAGCCCCGTGAACGCCATGGAGAAGGGGGCCTGCGGCATGATGGTCGCATCCGCATTGGTGGCGGGCGCTTTTGCGGCCCGGATGCCGCTCGGCGTCGTCATCCCCGCCATGATTCTGCTTCTCGTCGCGCTCGGCCTCACGCTTCCGGCCGCCATGACCTTTGCGCTTACGATTCATCGCGAGCGTGCGGGCGCTGCCGCGGCAATCCTCGGCTCCGTCGCATTTCTTGGCGGCGGTCTCGTGGCGCCTCTCACGGCGCTTGCCGATCCGCGTCTGTGCGTCTCCGTGATCTTCATCGCTTCCGCGTTCATGCTGGTCCTCATCGCACTTGCCACGCGCCGGGCGCTTGCCAAGGCTCGCTCGGATCATGCGGGCGAGGCGATCGACTTTTCAAAGGCCGGGCACTCCTGATTTTGAATTCGGCCCGGCCCTCAAGGCCTTTTGACGCAGGGATCCGATTTTTCTGGCATCCTTTATGTCCGGGCAGGGGCTTTACTAGTAAACATAAATCTATCAAATCTGTCATGCTGACAGTGACGGATACTTTCCAAGCGGAGGTCAACATGACATTGCAATCCATTGGTCATATTGCCCGTCATTACGGTGTAAGTCCGAGCACCATTCGTCGATGGTGCGCTCAAGGCAAGCTGCAATGCTGTCGAACTCTCGGAGGGCACCGACGCTTCGAAGTCTGTCGGCAAGAGCAGACCCAAGAAACGACGCCGGGACGTATGGTTGTCGGTTATGCCAGAGTTTCCTCGCATGGGCAGAAAGATGATTTGGACAGGCAGGTTCAAAGATTAAGGTTGCATGGCTGCGACAGGATCATCTCGGATATCGGTTCCGGGCTCAACTGCTGCAAGCCCGGGCTGAGGCTTCTTGTGAACTTATTGATGGAAGGCCGCGTTGAGCAGCTTGTCGTTGTTCAGGAGGACCGGCTTCTGAGATTCGGCGTCAACCTCATTCGGCAAATCTGCACGCACAGGCATACTGAATTTCTAGTCCCGGATTCGAGCAAGGTCACCTCTTTTGAGGAGGAACTAGCTCGGGATGTCATCACGCTTATGAACGTTTTCTGCGCTCGTCTCTATGGCAGACGCTCCGGGCAGAATAAGAAGATTGCGGCATCAGTCGAACCAACTCAATGAAACTTTTGTAGTTGATAGGAATAACGAAAATATACTCTCATTTATGAAACTATGAATGCATATT
>JAXZEJ010000323.1:0-2213 GCA_037424205.1 bacterium
GGCAACGTCGCCGGCACGGCCACGGCGCTTGTCGCCGGCGGTCCGGGCGCGCTCTTCTGGCTCTGGGTCGCCGCCTTCTTCGGCATGGCCACCATCTTTGCCGAAGCCGTTCTCGCTCAAACCTACCGTTCCAAGGACGAGCAGGGCCACGTCGTCGGCGGCCCGGCCTACTACATCACGCTCGGCATGGGCGAGAAGTGGCGTCCGCTTGCGGTCTTCTTCTCGATCGCCATCATCATCGCGCTCGGCTGCATCGGCAACATGGTGCAGTCCAACTCCATTGCAAACGCCATGGAGACCGCCTTCCACGTGCCGGCGATCGTATCGGGCATCGTCTGTGCGGTGCTTGCCGGCATCGTCTTCTTCGGCGGCGTCGGTCGTCTGGCAAGCGTTACCGAGAAGGTTGTTCCCTTCATGGCGGGCATTTATCTGATCGGCGGCTGCTGGGTGATCGGCGCGCACATTACCGAGGTGATTCCGGCCTTCAAGCTCATCATCCTTGCGGCCTTTGATCCGGAGGCCGTCATGGGCGGCGCGCTCGGCATCACGGTCGCCAAGGCCATGCAGTTCGGCGTGGCGCGAGGGCTCTTCTCGAACGAAGCCGGCATGGGCTCCACGCCGCACGCGCATGCCGTCGCACGCGTCGAGCATCCCGCGGAGCAGGGCCTCGTCGCCATGTTCGGCGTCTTCACGACGGTCGTGATCGTGACGTTTACGGGCATCGTGATTCTCGTGACGGGGGTGCTCGACTTCAAGACGACCGGCATCGAGCTCACGCAGCATGCCTATACGGCCGGCCTCGGCTCCTTCGGCATGGCCTTCGTTGCGGTCTGCCTCTTTTTCTTCGCCTTCTCCACCATCATGGGCTGGTACTTCTTCGGCGAACAGAACGTGCGCTTCCTCTTCCATTCGCGAGGCGTGCTGCTCTACCGCCTCGTCGTCTGCTGCTTCATCGTCGCGGGCGCCACGCTCAAGGTCGATTTCGTCTGGTCGCTCGCCGACCTCTTCAACGGCCTGATGGTGGTGCCGAACCTCATCGCGCTCGTTGCGCTCCACAAGGTCGTGGGCGAGGTGCTCGAGGACTTCGAAGAGAAGCTCGATCACTATGAAGTGAAGAAGAGCGAAAACATCGACGAGCGCATCCAGCGCCTCTGACGCCTACCTTTCCCGACCCGGCCCGCCGGCGCGCCTTCGCGCCGGGCGCCGGGTTGTGTCATACTTGAAACCTTGTTTTATGAAGGAAGACGTCCATGGCCGAGTCCGACGAGATCTTGATTGAACCCAAGCGCAAGTTCCAGGGCAAGTTTTCGAGCAGCCTTGCGGCTCGCGCGGAGCTTTTCTACGCCCTGAGGCAGATGTCCGACGAGGACTACTACGCCGGACGCAAAGTCACCGTCAACTGCCTCTACAGAGAAGGCATCGAGCTCATCTACAAGACGGCGAGCTACCGCATCGGCGGCAAGCCCCGCGCCGAGCGCTCCTGGGAGGTCATGAGCGCCGAAATCGCAGAGGCGATCAAGCGCGCCTGACGTCCTGCCGGCAGCGGCAAAGAATTGCGGGAGAACGCTTTTGTCGAAGGCGTTCTCCTTTTTTTCTTTTTTCGAAACAATTGTTTGTTGCCGGACCGTTCGTCCTGCTCTTGTCTTTTCCATGTGTCCCGCTAGAATAGTCGTTTCTGATTTCAAGACCGCATCAGAGCCAAGCAGAGGAGAGGACGATTGATGAACACGGAACCGCACTGGCAGCCCGACGGGATGCTCAATATTGCCAGCGCCGCCTATGCCAAGCGCAAGGAGACGCTTTCGGACGTCGTGCTTCTTGCCGAAAAGCTCTCCGCCGACAATCCGGCGGATGCGGCCGACGTCCAGCGCCTCATCGAGTTCGTCGAGCACGGCCGCCGGCTCGTCGCCTCGCTCCTGTGCGCCTGCAGCGCCACGATGACGCTTCAGGCCAAGAACAGCAGGGTGCCGGCCGAGCGCGCGGACATTCTTCAGTATTCCGAACGTCTTGAAGCCATGGCCTTCAGCGCCCTTCACTGGGGCCGGGCCTTCCCGGGCGACTTCGACGGGACGCCCGCCGGCGAGTGGCTTGAGGCCGAAGAGGCCGTGCAGAGCCGCGCCGACAGCATGCGCACCGAATCCGACCGCCGCATCGAGGAACCGCTCGGCGCTCTCTTCAAGCATCTCAAGTCGGGCATGAAGCTCAGCGTGCAG
>JAXZEJ010000324.1:0-3945 GCA_037424205.1 bacterium
GGACCGGTTCGCCTTCGCCCTTTGTCCCGAAGGAGGCCTTGACGCCCTCGCCTTTTCTCAAAAGCCAGGCTGTGGCATACAGCTCGTTGCAGGGACGATGCTCGAACGCGTCAAGAAGCGCCTCGGGCTGGCGGTCGTCGAAGTCGACGACGGCAACACAGTCCATGCCGTCGGCAAGCATGGCGGCAGCCTCGACAAGCGCCATGTGAAAGCTTTCGGCGCCGGCGGAAAGGCTCGACGCGGGCGCGTGAACCTTCCCTTCAATCGTGAACATGCCGGCCGCGGCGTTGTGAACCGACATCATGAAGTCCGTGGGCGACGGCGATTCGCCCACGGCAATCGCATCGAGAATCTTCACGCCGCGAACGGTCTCGCCGTGACGGCTTGAGAAGATCCAGGCCTCAGCGTCGGCCGCGCCTTCAAGCGCCAGCGCAGCTTCGCAGGCGAGCCTTGCACCCAGGCTCATGCGGCGGGCCTTCATCATCGGAAGGCGCTTGGCATAGGCGAGCGGTTCGTCGGGAAGAGCCTCCGGCATGCCGGGCAGCGCCGCCTCGGCCCAGGCGCGACGGCCTTCGGCCTCGACAAGCCCGGGGGCGAGCACAACGCAGGCGTCAATCTTGAAGCCGGTCATTACGCAGCCTTCTTCTTGCGGCAGACGAGAAGCGTGTGCTCCATGCCGAGGCCGTCGTGAACGCGCTCGATTTCAAAGCCCGCGGCTTCGACAAACACTTCGAACTCGTCGTACGGATAGAAGCGGCTCGTGCCGTTGGCGAGCGCCGTGAAGTAGAGCGACATGGCCGCAAGGCAGGCGTCCGCTACCAGGAACGGCTGGCGGCCGATGAGCGGCTCGAGAATATAAAGCACTGCGTCGTCATCCATCGCGGCATGGGCCTTCTTCAGGATGGAGACGACCTGGGCCGGCGAGAAGCAGTCGAGGAACTGGCTCATCCACCAGGCCTTCGTGCCCGTCTTCGGGAACGGCAGGTCGGAGAGAACGTTCATCGGATGCGTCGACACACGGTTCGAAAGACCTTCTTCGGCCATCACGCGGTCGACGGTCTCACACTGCTCGGGCAGGTCGATGACGGCCACGCGAATGTCCTCGCGCCAGTTGCAGCAGCATCTGGCCCACTTGCCCGTGTTACCGCCCACGTCGGTGATCGAGTCGATGCCGTCCGTGAAGACGAGCGGCAGGGCCTTCGGATAGGCTTCGTCCGAATAGTGATGGTCGAATTCGAACCAGCTTTCCTTGGCGCGACCCGGGAGCTTCTGAATGCCCGGATAGATCGTGGGCCAGTCGCCGAAGACCTTGAGGCCGGCGGGGCGGGACTCCCGGAAGGAGTCCGTCAGGCCGGCAAGGCCTTCGTAGCAGACGTCGCGCGTAAAGCGGAAGTTGATGCCGACGTGAAGGTCGTTCACGAAGAAGAGACCGGTGTTCGTCAGCGTGAATCGGCCGTCTTCGGACTTGTCGGCCACGCCGAAGCGCACGGCGACCTCGAGAAGGGCTCGGGCGGCGTAGTCGCTGCAGGGCGACTTTTCGCAGAGTTCTTCGAGCGTCAGGCCTTCGGGACCGGCAGCATCGAGCGCCTTCATCATCCCCAGGTCCGTCATCGCGCAGAGCGCCTGAAAGACGAAGGGCGAGACGGCAAGGCGGTGGGCCTCGTTGAGGGCTTCAAGAGCCGGCGTGCGGCGGAGCTTCTTTTTGGACTCTTTCATCGACATGGCTTGAACGACGGTTTCAATTCAAATTACTGCTGGCGAATGATGACCTTGGATTCCTCATCGCGAATGGTCTGGGAGAGATTGTTCGTCCACTGGTTGACCTTGCGATGGGCCGTGCCGTCTGCATTGATGAGGGTCGAACCGTCCTTGACGGGCGTGATCGTAAATCCCTTGTTGTCGTATGCGACATCAGCCACAAGAATGTGTTCTCCCTTGACGAACTTCACGCGCATTCTGCCGGGCTCATCGCGAATGATGCGCCAGTGGCGGCGCTGTGCGGCTCTCTTAATGCAAGCGCGCAACTTGTCGGCGGGCAGTTCGGAAGCTTCCTGAACCGTAAGAACCTGACGGCCGCAGCCCGTCATGCCGAGAACGGCCGCACCGGCCAGACCAAGAAGAAGTTCACGTCGAAGCATGATGTTGTCTCCTCAAATGTGGAAGTCAAAAGGCAGTCCGGCATCCGCTTCAGGCGCATGTCACCATGGGAAACAGGGCTCCTTTCGGAAAACGCCAGAAGTTGAACAAACGTTCACTCCCGACGTTTCCTTCAATGGTTCGATTTTACCTGATTAGCATCGAAATCACCCACCCTCCCATTGAATGACCGACGAAAATTGTGAAATCTCCACGCTCAAAATCCAAACTCAATCGATTCTTTCCGAGATGCATTTCCCAATCCCGCAGGGAACTTGCCTGCTCCGACCGACAACGCGGCTGTCGAAAGCATCGGCCATCCCATCCATACGGCGCGAGCGTTTTCGTCCATATCAGTACAATGTAGGCTCTGAATTCCGAATTTTGAGCCCGGCGTATGGAAGCGCCGGACGGCATGAAGATCCATCCATGATAGCCACCGAAGCACAGCGCGACGCAATCGACAGTCTTCTCACATTTATTGAAGAGGCCACGAGCCTCAGGCAGACGGCCGCAAGGCATCTTTCAAGGTGCGGAAAGCTCCTCAGGCTTTCCGAGCTCGAAGCCGCCGTGCCCGGTCTTGTCACCGGCGACCCGACGGGTTCCGATGAAGATCTGATCTGCCGCATCGAAAAGCTCGAGATGCCGCCCTGTCCTCCGATGCCCGAGGCCCTCGCGCCTTATGCGGCGGGCGACTGGCACTCTCCCGAGTGGAAGCCCGACCTGGAGGCCCTCCCCGACCCGGCCGAGCATCCCGAATCCGCCGCGCTTTATGAAGCGCTGGCCGACTGGCTGAAGATCCGAGGCGCGTGGCTTGAGTCCCGCCGCGGGATTCTCCCGAACAACGTGCTCTTCGAGCGCCTTCAGGACCTGCGCGACCGTCTGGCCGAATCGAACCTTCGCGACGAATGCGTGATCGGCACGGCCGTTCTGACGTCGAACCCGGATCTCACGCGTTCGAAGAACCCCGTTCGCTGGCCGCTCCTCGTGCAGCCCCTCGTCATCGAGCTGGGCTCGAGCCGCCGCAATCTGCCGCTTATCGAAGTTCGCCGCAACGGCGACGAGGATCCGAGGCTTCTGGCCGAAATTCTCGCTCCCTTTGCCGAGGACGGGCTCGACCTCAAGGCCGCCTCCCATTTCGAGGACTGGCTCGAGGATGCTGGCGCAGACGCGAATCTCGCGGGCGACGATGCGCTCAATGCCGCGCTCGAGCGCCTTGCACAAAGCCTGCACCCGGCCTGCCGCTACGTGCCGGCGGGCGAAACTGCCGAATTCGACGAAAACACCGCCTTCATGCTGGAGGCGAGCCCCGTCATTCTCATCGAGCCGCGTCCGAGCGGCGTGAGAAGCGCCATCCGCAGCATTCGCAAGGACATCGCCGAACATCGGGACGTGCCCGCGCACCTGATGGAGATCGTCTGTCCGGACGTCTTCCCGACGCTCGCCTCGGGCCTCACGCCCACGCTCTCCCTTGAAGCGAAGCTCGCCGCCACGGCAGGCGAGGACCCCGACGTGCTTCTCGCCAAGCCCGCCAATCCCGAGCAGCTCGCCATCGCTCAGGAAGTCGAGCACAACAACGTCGTGCTCGTTCAGGGGCCTCCGGGCACGGGCAAGACCCACACGATTGCAAACCTTCTGGGCCACTTCCTCTCGCAGGGCAAGCGCGTGCTCGTCACGAGCCACACGACGAAGGCCCTGTCCGTTCTGAAGGATCTGCTGCCGCGCGAAATTCAGCCGCTCTGCGTCACCATGCTCGGCGACCGCAAGGACCTCGAGCAGACGTCGTCGGAACTCATCCCGAGGCTCACG
>JAXZEJ010000325.1:0-5345 GCA_037424205.1 bacterium
GTGGGTGGTGTGGAAGGGGCTGAGGATATAAAGTCCTCACCCCTATCCGATTTGTTTCCATAGACTGCGGGAAAAACGTTCCCGAGTAAAATCCCAATCATCAGCAGCTTCTTTCGGAGAGCACCATGCGCGCCGTTGTCTTATCCGCCATTCTTGCCAGCGCCGTTCTGACGGGCTGTTCGACCTACATTACGGTCGTCTCCGAACCCGAAGGCGCGCTCATCACGGATCCTACGGGAAGCGTCGCCTACGGCTACGCGCCGCTCGATGTCGAATTCGACACCGACGGCCTCCGAAAAAGCGCGCTTCCCGGACACTGCGCTCAGATTCCGGGCTTTGCCGCCAAATGGCCGAGCGGCGCCGCAGCATCGAGCGCATCTCCTCTTCCCGTCTGCGACCTGCGCCACGGCATGACCGTAACGATCCCACGTCCCGAGTCCGCTCCCGGCCTCGAACAGGATCTCACCTGGGCGCTTCAGCGTGCGCAGAAGCGCGCGCGGGACGCCGAAGAAGAGCGCGACCGCATGCGCCTCCAGATGAACGAGGGCTGGTTCTGGGGCCCGGGCTTCGGCCCCTGGGTGCGCTAACGGCCGCCGGGTCCGAGGCCCGTGTCATAATGGCTTTTTCCCACTGGAATTCGGACTCATCATGCTCAAAGGCAAAAAGGCGGTCATCTTCGACCTTGACGGCACGCTCATCGACTCTCTCGGCATCTGGAATGCCGTTGACGTGCAGCTCGTCAAGAATCTCGGACGCCCTGAACTCGCCGACACGCCGGAAGTCCTCGCCCGCTTTCGCGAAGGAGCGCTCGTTCGCCATGCCCGCGAACCCAATCCCTACGTCGGCTTCTGCGCGGATCTTGCAGAGCTCTGCCAAAGCAGTCTTTCCGGCACGGAAGTCCATCAGGAGCGCTACCGCATCTCCCGCGCGCTTCTCAAGTCGGACGTGCATCTGAAGCCCGGCGCCGCAGCTTTCGTGAAGCTTCTCTCCGAACGCGGATTCAAGCTCGCCGTCGCCACCACGACCAAGCGCGCCAACATCGACATCTACGCCAACACCAATCCTCACATTGCGCCCGAGCTGCCCTTTGACAGCCTCTTCGACGTCATTCTTACGCGCGAAGCCGTCGAACACATCAAGCCCGACCCCGAGATCTATCGCCTCGCCCTGGAACAGCTCGGCGTTGCCCCGCACGAAGCGCTTGTCTTCGAGGACTCCCTTCCCGGTCTTCAGGCTGCGCACGCGGCCGGAATCCGGACCGTCATCGTTCGCGACCGCTGGTCCGAACCGGATCGAGACAGGCTCGTCAAGGAGTCCGACGCACACATCGACAGCCTTGCCGAAGCGCCGGCAATCTGCGGTTTTGCACCCTGCTGAGGCACCTTTTTGAGGCCTGCGGCTCTGCCGATTCCGACGAAATCAAAAAGGAATGCGAAACCCTTCGATTAGGCGTTAAAATGGTTTCAGAAACACCTTAAAACAAACAGGAGGTTTTTCCATGCGCATCCTTCTTCCCGTAGACGGCAGCCGGCACAGCCGCAACGCTCTTCGCTTCCTGGCCGCCCGCCAGGCTCTCTCACCCGACACCGAAGCCACCGTTGAACTTCTCAACGTGCAGCACTCGGTTCCGGAAACCGTGATCAACGCACTTGGCCTCGAATCATTCCGCGAGGCATGCCAGAACGAAGGCAAGAAGATCATCGAATCCATGCGTGAAGACGCCGGCTCTCTCGATGTTCGTGAAAAGGTCGAGGGCGGCGAATTCGCACCGGTCATCGCCCGCGAAGCCGACCATATGGACGCCGACCTCATCGTCATGGGATGCCGCGGCCTCTCCGCCATGGAAGGTCTTTTCGTCGGCAGCGTCTCCGCCAAGGTGATCAGCCTCACGAAGCGCCCGCTCCTGCTCGTGCGCGACAAGATTCCTGAAGGCCCGATGCGCATCGGCATCTGCGTCGACTACTCCGACTACGCTCAGGCCGCCGCCGAATTTGTCGTCAATCAGCGGGAATTCTTCGGCGAAGACGCCGTCTTTGAAGTCATCAACGTGTCCGACACGCTCGAAACCTTCCATCAGGCCGTCGAACCCGTCATGAGCATCTTCGAAGACGCCAAGATCCCGGCCGAACGCGTGCACCTCAAGGGCAACGTCGGCGAAGCAATCTGCACGCACGCCGCAGAAGGCCTCGACATGCTCGTCATCGGCTCACACGGCTACGGCAACTTCCGCGCCGCCTTCATGGGCTCCACCGCCATGCGCATCACCGCCGGTTGCGAAGTGCCTCTGCTTGTTCTCAAAGCCTGATTTCCTTTCATCCCTCTGACAGAAAAAGCCGATCATGCGATCGGCTTTTTCTTTACTGCCACTCGGAATTCCGAGCCATCACATCTTTCTTCCCCAGAAGAAGTAGACGCCCCAGCCTTCGTCCAGCGTGCGGCCGGCCATCAGGTAGATCGGACCGACAATGCTGTCGACGCCCACGTATCCGCCGAAGGCATTGTGCCAGCTGTCGTCTCCCGACTCATCCTTCTCGCCATGGTTGTATGCACGGCCCGCCTCAGCCGACGCGCCGAGCCAGATCTTGCGCTGATTCGTCCCGAGCCAGTCGGAGATGTTTCGCGAGACACGAACGGAGCCAAGCTGAATGTTGGAGCCCGTCCAACGGCCGTAGGGACTGCCTGTAAGCTCGAAGGCGCCGCCGATCGAGAAGATGTTTGGAATGGCCGAGCGCCCCATCTTTCCTGAGAGCAGCGTGGTCCATCGACCGTAGGTGATCGGCACATAGACGCTTGCCTCGTAGATGTTCTTGTAGCCCGAGCCGTCGGCATCGAAGATGCGTTCGCCCGTCAGGCTCAAGCGATAGCCCTTCGTTGGGAAATTGACGCTGTCGAGCGTATCGAGCAGAAGCTCCCCGCTCACGAATGGCGATTCGAATTCCGCCGCCGCATAGTTCGGCAGACCGATCGTGCGGTTCGTGTCCTGCGTGAAGTAACCGCCGGCAACCCTCACGTAGCCCAGGCGGTCAATGGCATATCCAAGACCGACCTGGCTCGTGAGAAGCCTGTTCTTGTAGCGAGCAACGGCTTCACCATCCTCGTAAACATTGAAGGGCTTGACCGAATACTCGACGCTTGCATTGGTGAACCAGTCGGACCCCGGTCCAAGCGGCTGATAAAACTCGACGGAGGCGCGCCGATCCTTGCCTGCCTGAATTTCCGATCGAAGCTCCGCCCCCCACGGATTGAGCCAGCCCCAGGTATGTGCCAGAAGAACGGTAAACGCATGCTCATCGCGGAAGTCCGTTTCCAGCGAGCCTCCCAGACGAATGCTTGAATAGCCTGGCTTCTTCTCCTTGGGCTCCAATACCAGGACTTCGGTTCCGCCCGGCCCCGGTTCAAAACGGTATCGCACCGAGCTGTAGGCGCCGTCCGCCCAGACCCGGCGGCTTGCCGCCTCAATCTCTGCGGTCGTGACCGGACGCGACGTGTCGATCTTCGCCTCGTTCAAAATGGCTTCCGGATTCGCAACCTGAAGTCCCTCGACCCTGACGGAGGCAATGTGATGCGTTTCGCGGCTCGTGGTCGGCATGATCGCAGCCTGTCGGCTGACATCCCAGGCCACCCACTGCGAGCGCTCGTGAGAGGCAAAGCGCTCGAGCCTGTCCCTGACCTTCAGAGCAGCCTCATGGCCGCGCTTGATGATCTTGTCGCTCTCCTTGAGATCTGCGCTCGTGAAGTCGTCAAGGTCGGGCGTAATGAGAATGTCCTCGGGGCCGAGGTCCGCGAGCGACTTCCTCACGTTCTGTTCGGTGAGCAGATTCACCATCTGCGCCATCACCGTCACAACGTTGCCGAGCTCCTCGCACTTGAGAAGCGGCGTCCCCACATTAACGGCGATGATGACGTCGGCGCCCATTTCTCGAGCAAGCGTTACAGGCAGATTGTCGAGAAGACCGCCGTCAACGAGCATGCGGCCGTGAATCTGCACGGGCGCAAACACGCCGGGCAGCGACATCGATGCGCGCATGGCCATGCCGAGGCTCACGTCCTTTTGCAGCACCACGCGCTCGCCCGAGACAAGATCGGTCGCAATGGTGCCGAACGGAATGGCCAGATTCGACAAATCGCTGACATAGTTGGCGGGCCCCGTCTTCTCGTTGAGAAAGAGATCGAGCTCCTCGGAGGGAATGACGCTGTCGGGAAGCTTGACGCGTCCGTCCCTGCCGAACTCGATGCCCGAGACCGCGAGATTCTTGTAGTCATCCACCTTGAGGCGCCAGGGCAGATCCTTGCGGTCTGCACGCGGCGCAATCATCCGGTCCCAGTCGACGCCGAGCACGATGTCCCGAATTTCGGCCGCCGTATAGCCCGCCGCATAGGCGCCGCCCACCATGGAGCCCATGGAAGTTCCCGTCACGACGTCAATCTTGACGCCGAGCTCTTCGAGCACTTCAAGTACGCCCGTGTGCGCAAAGCCGCGGGCGCCGCCGCCCGACAGGACGAGGCCCACACAGGGGCGGTTTTCGGCGCGGCATCGCGCGCGCACTTCGTCCGCCGTCCTTGCGCAAGGCTGCGTGCAGGCTGCGGCGAGGCCGAGGGCCGCCAGGATAAAAGCTGCGATCTTCTTAATCTGCATAGGCATGTCGGTCGAAACAAAATCTGTTGAAGCCGGCCGGGCAATTCTTGATTGCCGGAGAACAAAAAACGGCCGCCTGCTCCTCTGCCGGAGTGCGGCCGTTGGTTTCATGGAAACGATTGACGAGGCTTCACAGCCTGATCATAACGCCTAACGAGGCATCCAAAAGCATATTGAACGCCAAAATGCAATTCAGCGAGCGCTTTCGGTCGCTTACACCTTCGGGCAACGGTTCAGAAGCCCGGCTTCGATCGCGGCGGCATTCGGGCGCGGCGCCTCAATCATGCGCATCGTATTGGCGTCCGTATGCTCGAACTCGCCCTTGACGCCCGGGATCTCCAACTTTGTCACCTGCTCGTAGCTGAAGCGTCCGTCCTCATGGAACTTGAAGACAATGTCCCAGGCCTTGGTGAGGAAGGCTTCTTCCAGGAACGGATTCGAGCAGATGCCGTTGACCGTCTGACCGCGCTCGGCATGGAGGCGGATTTCGCGGTCGCCCGGCTTTGCCGTGCCTTCAGCCATGGCGATCTGGCCGCGCGGAATCGCAAGCGTCATGTAGATTTTGTTTGTTTCGGGCTCGTAGAGCAGATAGCCGACCTGGTCATGAAAGGCGGCAAGTTCGCCCGGCTTCGTGATGTGAACGTGGTAGCGCAGGCCGTAAAGCACTTGCGGACCGTTGTTTTGCGGATCCATCACTTCGAAATTCCAG
>JAXZEJ010000326.1:0-3150 GCA_037424205.1 bacterium
CACCAACTTCCGCGAACGCAGTACTACTTACTGCACAAGCAGCAAGCAGGCAGACCAAGAATTTTTTCGTCTTCATGATACCCTCCAAGTAAGCGAATAATTCATTTTATCACATTTTTGATAGCTTTCTAGTCTGCATTTCGCACAAAACGTTCGCGTTATGGATGCATACCAGGCCCCGTCCTTTTCATCATAGAAGGCGAGAGGGTGAGGACGGAATTGTCCTCATATACATTTTTTTGTCAGTCCCCTCTATACTCCCGCCCTTGATTCCTCAGAGAACCCGTCCCGTTAAGCCACTCTCCTCAGTTCTAAATACCGTCTGGTACTTTGCCCGCGCTCGTTGGCGCGGATTTCGTCACCTCTACTCACAAGTCTCAATGAAGCCTCATAAAAAGCCGCCCCAATGCAACCAAGTGACATCAGGGCGGAAAATGGCTCATTGCCAGGAGGAAGGCTAACTAACACGTTAGCCGAAGACACATATGGTTATCAGCCTTTAACAACTTCACCACCAATGATGTAGCCTGCAGTGAAGCAGCGGCCCATACCGTGCTGGCTGCTGCCGCCGGCGGATTCACCGCCACAGTAGAGACCGGGGATCACATGACCGGCGAGGTCCACGACCTGACACTTGCCGTTGATGCGAAGGCCTGCATACGTGTCGTGCGTGCAGACTGTGCACCAGGCTGCATAGAACGGACCCGTAGCAATCTTGTGCTTGAGCTTCGGCTTTTCGAAGTCATCGTCATGGCCCTTTTCAACGAAACCGTTGTAGCGGGCAACCGTTTCGGCCAGACGTCCCTTCGGCATGCGGTACTTCTGGTACGGGTTGGCCGTAAGCATTTCCTGAAGCTCATCCAATGTATCAGCCTTGAAGAAATAGCCTTCTTCGCCGGTCGTTTCATCGATGGTCCACTTTTCACGCTTGACGGTTTCGCTGTCGAAGATGCACCACTGGGGACCGGCCGCCCAGTCGGGACCAACCGAACCTTCATTCACGGCGAGCGCGGCATCGTTGTAGTTCATGTACTTCGGAGCAACCTTGGCACTATTGCGCCAATCGCCTCGGACATATCCGCCCGCCTTGTCATAGAAGCCAAAGCAAGTCCCGTTCGGATACTTTGCATTAGCCTCGTTGTAGAAGCGATGCCCTGCCTGGTTGACGGCAATGACATTGGTCCAGCTGCCTAGGAACAAACCGGTAGCCTTGACCTTGCCCCAAATCGGGCTCTGCGGCTTCCAGGCGACGTAGCTCGTGCGGCAGCCGACGAAGGCGCCGCGGCGAAGCGCGCCGTTGCGGTTCATCGCCTGATTGCAAGTACCCCAGAGAGCTGCGCCGACAGCCATTGCAGCGAGTTCGCCGGAACCGTCCTGCGGCGACCATTCGCCGCCGCCCACCTGCATTTCAGCCGTCAGACGCGGATCGAACATGCGGCGGAATTCAACGTTGCCCGTATTGCCACCCGTGGCGATCACGATGCCCTTGCGAGCCTTGACGTTAATGAGTTTCTCATGGCATTCCACATTGCCTTCGGTCTTCCAGCTGACGAGCGGCTTCTTCTGGCCCGGCAGGATTGTCGGCGTGTAGTGAGCTTCAATACCTACTACGCGGCCAGCCAACGGCTGTTCGCGGAAGATGCGGTCCATGTGATAGTTGAAGAGGAAGCGGATGTTCTTGCGTTTGCGTGCGGCTTCATCAAGCGGACGCATGACCGAAGTGCCGTTCGTGCCCGTCGGGCTGGGACCGCCGACGCCGTTCTTCCACTTGACATGGTGGGAGCGCAGCGCAGTGACGCCGGAACCGTGGTTGGCCTGAAAGTTGTCGGGAGCTTCGTCTTCCCAAGGAAGGCCATTCTTGGCGAGAAAGTCGAACGTAGCGGCGCCGTTATAGGCAAGCGCATGCTGAAAGTCGCGGTCGCAGAAGCGGTAGTCAGGCATGCCGTCAACTTCTGTCACGGACCAGTCGACGAGGTCTCGGAAGTAAGTTTCCGGATCGTCCTTAATACCGTACTTCTTCTGGAGAGCCGTACCGCCGCCGAGACAGATGGAGCCGGCGGACAGAATGGCGTGGCCGCCCACGTCATAGTTGGTATCGACTACGAGCACGTCGGCACCTTCGTCTGCCGCGCGAATGGCGGCGGCGATGCCACAGGCACCAGCGCCGATCACGACGACGTCGGCTTCAAAATTCCATTTCTTGGGAAGCGGATTGCAACTATTGGGCGGAAGCTGAGCGGCGCTGACACCGGGGATCAGAAGCGATGCACCGGCAATGGCGGACGTACCGAAAAAGCCGCGGCGGGATAAACCTTGATTGCTCATACGATTCTCCTTTTGTGTAGTCTTTGCGTGCATATGGTCGGCATGCACGCGTTGCTGACACTTTCAGGATAGTCGACTTAAAGGCGACAACCTACGTACGTATCTTGTCGAATCCCAAAGAAGATGCTCGATCCTATGGTTTTCCCTGCACGAAAAACGCTGGCTAAGTCTCCTCTATTTCAGAAAGAATGAGTGCCGCCTGAGCCGGCGTCGTCACGCCCAGCTTCTTCAGTGCCGCAGCCCGGTGAACCTCGACCGTTCGCTGGCTGATGTCAAGCTCGATCGCAATCTGCCGACTGAGCAGGCCGCGTCCCACGAGCTTGACAACCTCCTGCTCCCGTCCCGTAAGAGTCTCCCAGCGGTCGCGCCAGGCACCCGTATTGCAGTCGAGCCCCGCATGGCGCTGTCGGTCAATCTTAAAAGCGCGCGCTACGCTTGAGAAAAGCTTTTCCGGCACCACCGGCTTCACCAGATAGTCCACGAGACCGTTCTTCATGGCATCCACCGCCGTCTCCACGTCGGCAAAAGCCGTCATAAAGAGAACAGGATGCGGATAGTTTCGCTCGCGCAACGTATCGAAAAGATCGAGTCCCGTCATCCCCGGCATCCGAATGTCGGAAAGAACACACCCCGGTATGCTCGGCACATCCGTCGTCAGAAAACTCTGTGCACTGTCGTAGCAGGCCGTTTCATACCCTTCGCATTCGAGCATGAAGGCAACGGCCTCAAGCGCCCCAGGCTCGTCATCAATGATGCGTATCAAGCATGCAGGTTCTGTTGCTTGCTTCGTCATCAGTCTTCCTCTTAATGTTCAGGTGTTACGGC
>JAXZEJ010000327.1:0-12870 GCA_037424205.1 bacterium
CTCGATGAAACAATGCTCGATTGATTATTCGAAGGCTTGATTTTTTGTTCTTTGAAGGATACGGAGCAAGACAATACGCCCTACAATTCGCGCGAATAAACAAGGTTTTCCGTTCAACGTCGTTTTATGAGGAAGTATGTGAGATGGCGCTGATTGGTTTTGTAATGCTTTACATGCTGGCGACTATTGCCATTGGTCTTTTTGCAGCTACGCGTGTAAGCAGTACGAGCGATTTTGCTCTTGCCGGACGCAGTCTGCCGCTGCCAATGGTCATTACGGCAACATTTGCCACTTGGTTTGGCTCAGAAACCATTCTTGGGCTTCCTGGGCGCTTCATTGAAAGTGGTATCGCGGGGGTGATTGAAGAGCCGTTCGGGTCGGGTATGGCTCTCATTCTCGTGGGTATGTTCTTCGCACAGAAGCTCTACAAGCTGAATATTTTGACGATCGGCGACTACTATCGCGAGCGTTATGGCCGTAGCGTTGAGATACTTTGTACGTTGTTTATCGTCCTTTCCTACCTTGGTTGGGTGGGGGCTCAGATTGCTGCCTTGGGTTTGGTCATTAATTTGATT
Source organism: bacterium (assembly GCA_037424205.1). Lineage (GTDB taxonomy): Bacteria > Pseudomonadota > Gammaproteobacteria > Burkholderiales > Burkholderiaceae_F > Sutterella. The sequence goes on from JAXZEJ010000327.1 coordinate 576, forward strand.
ACTGAGGGTTATCTTTCCGTGTCGGGAGGCATGGTGATCGGTACTGTCGTTGTGCTTGCCTACACTATGTATGGTGGCATGTGGTCCGTGGCAGTCACAGACTTTGTGCAGATGATCATTATTGTGCTTGGCCTTGTGGCGATCCTGTTTTTTGCTTCGGATCTCGCAGGCGGTTTTGGTCAGGTCGTCGGCTATGCTCATGAGCGCAATCTTTTCAATGCTTTGCCAGAACCGACGGCAACAGGATGGCTTTTTTGGATATCTGCTGCCATTACCATGATGATTGGATCGATACCGCAGCAGGATGTATTCCAGCGTGTCATGTCTGCTAGGAATGTGCAGACGGCCGTGGCAGGCCCGATTATCGGAGGTTGTGTTTACATTCTTTTCGCGTTTGTTCCAATGTTCATTGTCATTGCTGCCATTCTTGTCATGCCAGACAGTGCACAGAACATGCTTGCAGCTGATCCACAACGCCTTTTGCCGACACTTGTGCGCGACTATATGCCGCTTTGGCTTCGCGTACTGTTCTTTGGTGCGGTGCTTTCGGCTGTGATGTCAACTGCATCGGCTACGATGCTTGCACCGTCAACGGCTTTTGTGAGCAATATCCTCTCGCACCTGGTGCATCTCAATGATCGGAACATGCTTCGTGCAATGCGTTGGACGGTTTTTGGTTTTGCAATTATGGTGCTGTCGTATTCGCTCTTTGTTGAGGGTACTGCTATTTATGACATGGTAGCCATGGCCTATCAATTTCCTGTGATTGGTGCTTTCTGGCCGCTTGTTTGCGGGCTCTATTGGAAGCGAACGACCCGTCAGGGTGTCTGGGTATCGATGATCCTTGGTGCTGGAGTTTGGACGGTTTTGACAACGACGGGGCTTGGCGACGTGTTCCCGAATGTTTTGGGGGGATTCCTTGCCGCGGGCTTCGGTATGGTGGCAGGTTCTCTTGCTCCGACTCGTGGTAATCGTGAGTATTTGGCTTGGTGGAATGAAAAGAATCGTGACAATGTTGTCAATGAAACTTTGATGCCTAAGCCAGCGGTTATTCCGATTGGTACGCTGGCCTGATAAAATTTACCTACCAGTCACAGGCGGGAGTCCTCGATGAGGGCTCCCGCCTCTAGTTTTAAGGCTACACAGATCCATGAACATTGTCATTCTTGCAGCAGGCATGGGAAAGCGTATGCATTCCAAGCTACCCAAGGTTCTTCAGCCTCTCGCGGGGCGTCCTATGCTCGATCACGTGCTTGATGCTGTAGAGGGGTTTGCTGATGTAAAGACGGTAGTTGTCGGCCATTGCGCGGAAGTGGTGAAAAAACGCTACGAAGGCAGAGCTGATCTGCAGTTTGCGATGCAGATGCCGCAGCAGGGGACGGGCCACGCGCTGATGCAGGCCTGGCCCGTGCTGGATAGGACGGAATCTCAAACACTTGTTTGCCTTGGTGACGTACCGCTTCTTTCTGCCGGAACGGTTCGTCGCATGTTTGAAGAGGCTCAAAAAAGCGAGTTCGTTCTTCTTACTATCGAAATGGAGAATCCCAAAGGGTACGGCCGCATCGTGCGCGACTCTGAAGGTGGTGTGAAGGCCATTGTTGAGGAAAAGGACGCAACTTATGAGGAACGTCTGATCCGCGAGGTTAATACGGGCATCATGGTGCTTCCTACTGCACGCCTTGAAACTTGGTTGGGCGCTTTGAGGAATGATAATGCTCAGAACGAGTATTACCTTACTGATCTCGTTGGCTTTGCTACTGCAGATGGTGTTCGTATTGCAACCGTGCATCCGGATCATGCCTACGAAGTTGAAGGGGTTAATTCCAAGACGCAGCTGGCAAATCTGGAGCGTACTTGGCAGCGAGTTCAGGCTGATCGACTGCTTGACTCCGGCGTGACGCTCATTGATCCGTCTCGAATTGACATTCGCGGTGATCTCATTTGCGGTCAGGATGTTGAGATTGACGTTGGTTGTATTTTTGAAGGTCGAGTCGAGCTTGGCGATGGCGTGCGTGTTGGCGCTTATAGCTTTATTCGCAATACGAAGATCGAAAACGGCGTCGAGATTCTGCCTTTTTGCCACTTCGATGGTGCTACGGTCGGCTGTAGCTCACGTGTTGGTCCCTATTCAAGGCTTCGTCCAGGGGCGGAGCTTACGGGCAACAACCATATAGGCAATTTTGTTGAGGTGAAGAAATCCGTTATTGGTCAAGACTCCAAGGTCAACCATCTCACTTATATTGGTGATGCGGACGTTGGTGCGCGTGTTAACGTTGGCGCGGGCACTATCACTTGCAACTATGACGGTGTGAACAAGTTCAGAACTATTATTGGTGACGATGCGTTTATTGGTTCCGACACTCAGCTCATTGCGCCTGTTGAGGTTGGTGCTGGAGCCACAATTGGTGCAGGTACGACTCTTACGAAAAATGCGCCCGCAGGTAAGCTTACGCTTTCTCGTGCTCGTCAGATGACGATCGAGGGTTGGACGCGTCCGGTTAAAAAGTAAAAGACAGACGAAAGAATCTCGGGGGTTGGCTCAGCTGCCCGAAGACGATTGGAGAGAACGAACACGTGTGGTATCGTCGCCGCCGCGAGCTATCGCGACGTTGTGCCTATGCTTTTGGAAGGTCTTCGCCGCCTTGAATACCGCGGTTATGATTCTTGCGGGATCGCAACACTTGAGAATGGGGTCTTGAAAAGAGCTCGAACAGTGTCTCGCGTCCATGAACTTTCTGAGCGTGCCAATCAAGACGGTGTGATGGGCACTACTGGTATTGCCCATACAAGATGGGCCACCCATGGTGCGCCTGAAGTCTGCAATGCTCATCCGCATATCTCGCGTGGTCACATCGCGTTGGTTCACAATGGCATCATCGAGAATTATGAGGAACTCCGCCGCGATCTTCAGGCTAAGGGGTATGAATTTACCAGTCAGACTGACACAGAGGTAATTGCCCATCTTATCAACGATAACGATGATGGAGATCTGCTTCAGGCGGTCATGTCTGCCGTTCAATACATTCGTGGTAGCTATGCCATTGCTGTGATTGCCACCGATGAGCCCAATCGTGTGATTGCAGCTCGCCAAGGGTCACCCATGGTTATCGGTCTCGGAGATGGTGAAAACTTTGTCGCATCCGATGCTATAGCTGTAGGCGGTATGACTGAACGCATTGTCTATATTCATGAAGGCGATGTTGTTGATGTTCGTCCGGATTCCTGGCAGGTCTATGAACGGACTGAAGCCGGCGATTACATTCCTGCTGAGCGGGAGGTTCAGGTTGTGCATGCCTATGCAGGTGCTGTTGAACTTGGACCCTATAGACACTTCATGCAAAAGGAGATCTTCGAGCAGCCTCGTGCCGTGAGCGATACGCTTGAGGGCGTTGCAGCCTTCTCTCCTACGCTTTTTGGTGCAGATGCTGAAGGCATTTTTCGAAACACAAAGAGATTGTTGTTCCTTGCCTGCGGTACGTCATACTATGCCGCACTTACCGCAAAGTATTGGATTGAGGAGGTAGCCGGCATTCCGTGCGATGTGGAGATTGCGAGCGAATACCGTTATCGCGTTTCTGTGCCGGATTCTCGAACACTTGTCGTGACGATTTCTCAGTCTGGTGAGACGGCTGATACGCTTGCAGCTCTTCGCCATGCTCGTGATGACCTAGGGATGACGCAGACGCTCACAATTTGCAATGTGGCGACTTCGGCCATGGTGAACGAAAGCCGTCTGGCATACATTACGCGAGCGGGGGTTGAGATTGGTGTTGCTTCTACGAAGGCTTTTACAACGCAGCTGACTGCACTTTACTTGCTCGCATTTACGCTTGCCAAGCTTAACGGACGTCTTGAACGGACTGCTGAAGAGGAGGAACTTAAGCGATTGCGTCATTTGCCGGCAGCTATGAGTGCTGTACTTGCGCTTGAGCCTCAGATCATTGCTTGGGCAGAACGCTTCGCGGCCAAGCAGCATGCGCTCTTCCTCGGTCGCGGTGTTCATTATCCCATTGCGCTTGAAGGAGCTTTGAAGCTCAAGGAAATCAGCTACATTCATGCTGAGGCCTATCCGGCTGGTGAACTCAAGCATGGGCCGCTTGCCTTGGTCGATCGAGAAATGCCGGTTGTTACGGTTGCGCCCAATGACCGTCTGCTAGAGAAGCTTAAGAGCAACATGCAGGAGGTTCGCGCTCGTGGTGGCGAACTCTACGTGTGTGCCGATGGGGATTCTGTTATCGAATCCTCTGATGGCATGCATGTCATTCGTATGCCAGAAAACTATGGACGTCTCTCGCCCATTCTTCATGTGGTGCCATTGCAATTGCTTGCTTATCACACGGCGCTTGCTCGTGGTACGGATGTGGATAAGCCCCGTAACCTTGCCAAGAGCGTAACGGTTGAATAACTGTTATCTAAGGACGCAAAAAATGGCCGTCTCTTCTGGTGAAGAAACGGCCGTTTTTTTAATGGTTTGTGATCAACCGCCTGCCATAAAGGTGCGAATGCCGGAACCGACAAACTGCACACCGATGCAGATAAGGAGAAAGCCCATGAGTTTGCTCAGAACAAGAGTGCCCGAAGGGCCGAGGCGGCGCGTAAGAATATCTGAGTAGCGCATTACTGACCAAGAAGCCATGGCAGTGAAGATGATGGCTAGCATGGTCCAGCCGAATGCAATGACGATGTCGGCGTAATTGGAAAGCTCGGCAATTTCAGTGGAAAAACCGATAACAACGGCAATTGTGCCTGGGCCGGCGATGCCAGGCATGGCGATTGGGAAGAAGGCGTAGTCGTCTTTGTCTCGGCGCACAATTGGTGCTTTGTTGGGCGAGCTGCCGCCAAAAAGCATTTGGTAACCGATGGCTGCAACGACGAGACCGCCGGAAATACGCATGGCTCCATAGGAAATGCCGAAGAAGGCAAGTAACATGTTGCCGCCAACGAGACTGACGGCCATGATAATGCCAGCGTAAATGCCGGCCCAGTTTGCCTGCTGACGGCGACGTTCTTCGGACATGCCCTGCGTCAAGCTGACGAAGAGTGGGAGCTTCGAAAGCGGGTTTGTGATCACAAGGAGTGAAACCAGACCGCCGAGGAAATATTGAAAATGGATGGCTTCCAACATGATTTTGCTGAGGTTCGACACCTAGTCGGGAGGGGCGCCGAAAAAGAGATGCGTCACATTAAGGCATTTCGAATGGTTTTGCAAGACATGAGTTGCATGTCGTACCAGAACATGTGTTTTGGTACTTTGTACTAGGTGGACGCCCTAGGGACTTCGGGTTAGATACGGAATAACCATTAAGAAAATCTGCTATTCACGTCAGAAGTGCCTTATTATTGGAGATCCTTCAAAACGGCGTTTTTTATGTCGTTCGTACGATGATAAACAGTGCTTCCCTCAAAGGAAGCTTCATCCAGAATAATTACACGGCAGGCCCTCCAATCTGCTTTCACCGGAGACCTTCATAAATGTCCGCGGCTTCTGCAAATCACAAAACTCCAATTTACAAGGTACTGTACTTCCAGGTCATCTGTGCCATTATTATCGGTATCCTGCTTGGTTTCTTTGCTCCCGAAATCGGTGCTCAGATGAAGCCTTTTGGTGATGGCTTCATTCGCCTTATCAAGATGATCATTGCTCCCGTGATCTTCTGTACGGTTGTGACTGGTATTGCTGGCATGGAGGATATGAAAAAGGTTGGCAAAACTGGCGGGCTTGCACTTCTCTACTTCGAAGTTGTTTCTACCATTGCTCTTATCATCGGTCTCATTATCGTGAATACCGTACAGCCTGGTGTTGGCATGCATGTTGATCCAAGTACGCTCGATCAAGCTGCAGTTTCCGCATATACAGGACCGGGCAAGATGCACACGACGACTGAGTTCCTGATGAACATTATCCCGAACACTGTTGTGGGCGCTTTTGCCAATGGTGATATTCTCCAAGTTCTCTTCTTTTCCATCCTTTTTGGTTTTGCGTTGCACAAGTTTGGTGGTCGTGGCACGCTTATCTTCGATGTAATCGAGAAGTCTGCTCATGTTCTCTTCCAGATTGTTGGCATGATCATGCGCGTGGCTCCCTTGGGTGCATTTGGTGCCATGGCCTTTACGATCGGCAAGTACGGCATTGCTTCATTGCTTCCGCTTGCCAAACTAATGGGTACGTTCTATCTGACTTGTTTATTGTTCATTTTCGGGGTGCTTGGTACGATTTGTCGTATTCACGGTTTCTCGATCATGCGTTATATCTCCTACATCAAGGAGGAACTTCTCATCGTGCTTGGTACGTCCTCGTCCGAGTCGGTATTGCCTCGCATGATGACGAAGATGGAACTCGCAGGCGTATCTCGCTCTGTCGTAGGGCTTGTGATCCCGACGGGATATTCTTTCAATCTTGACGGAACAGCCATCTATTTGACGATGGCAGCCGTGTTTATTGCTCAGGCTTGCGACGTTTCCATGACCCTTACTCAGCAACTTACGTTGCTTGCGGTGTTGCTTCTTACCTCAAAGGGCGCTGCAGGCGTGACGGGTTCGGGTTTCATTGTGCTTGCTGCAACGCTTTCTGCTGTCGGCCATGTGCCTGTTGCTGGCCTTGCTCTCATTCTTGGTATTGACCGTTTCATGTCTGAAGCTCGTGCTCTTACCAATATGATTGGCAATGGTATTGCTTGCGTTGTAGTTGGTCACTGGTGTCGAGAAGTTGATAACGACAAACTCAAGCTTGTGATGCATAGCAAGAAGAAGTATCACGAGAACGAAGCTTAACTGAACAACTTTTCCTATCTGAGAATAAAAAAGAGGCGTGCATATGGCGACGCCTCTTTTTTTATTTCATGGGAAGTTGGCGAGAAGTTTTACTTCTTAGACTGAAGCTTGATCGGGATAAAGATCCGGCCGCCATTGCGCTGAACTAGGAGAAGCACCTTGTTGCCTTTGCACTGTTCAAACAGGTCATCGCGACTCTTGAGGAGTTTGCCGTCAGCGCTAACGAGAATGTCGCCGGCACGAATGCCAGCTTTAGCTGCAGGGCCGGAGGATTGAGTGACAAGAAGCCCAGTGGTTTCTGCCTTCTTTTCTTCATCCTTGGTGAGCGGTCGTGTGGTTACTCCGAGACGGGTCTCATTAGCTTCAGTAGCCAATTTTTCTTCAGCGGCTTTGTTGGAGCCGACAGTCACTTTAATATCCTGTTCCTTGCCGTCGCGAAGGATTGTCATGGTGACCTCAGTGCCTGGGCGGATGGTGCTCACGAGCGACGGCAGTGTGACGGAGGAGGTAATTTTCTTGCCGTTGAGCATCAGGATGACATCGCGTTCTTTTAGACCTGCTTTTTCTGCAGGGCTACCCTTTTCAGTCTTTGTTACGAGAGCTCCTTCGGGTGTCTTGAGGCCGAGATTGTCGGCAAGATCCTGATCGATTTCCTGAATGAAGACGCCAACGTAGCCACGAGTAACGCGGCCATCTTTGACGAGTTGATCCTTGATTTGCATTGCCAGATCAATCGGAATGGCAAAAGAGAGGCCCATGAAGCCTCCGGAAGTGGAGAAAATTTGGGAATTGATGCCGACTACCTCACCCTTCATGTTGAAAAGCGGGCCGCCGGAGTTGCCAGGATTGACCGCAACGTCGGTTTGAATGAACGGCACATATTGATCGCTTGGCAAATTACGAGAGAGTGCGGAGACAATGCCGGCGGTCACAGTGTTGTCAAGGCCGAACGGACTGCCGATGGCGGCCACCCATTCACCAACTTTAAGTTTGCTTGAGTCTCCCATCTTAAGAACGGGAAGATCTTTGGCATCAATTTTGATGACGGCAATGTCAGTCTGCTTGTCAGAGCCGAGGACCTTGCCTTTGAATTCACGTTTGTCAGTAAGGCGGACAATAAGTTCGTCAGCCCCTTCAACAACATGAGCGTTCGTCATAATGATGCCGTCTGAGGAGACGATAAAGCCTGAACCAGTGCCACGCTGTTCGGGAATTTCCTGTGGGCCAAAGTTAAAGGGCAGACCGAAGCGACGGAAAATTTCTGCTCCACGTGGGTCAATGCCAGGGATGCCAGCATTTTCGACAGTGCGAGCATTACGGATCATCTGAATGTTGACGACCCCGGGGCCGTTGTCTTCGACAAGCTTCACAAAGTCGGGGAGCTGCACCTGTTGCCTGTCTTCAGAATTGCCGAAGATGTTGACGCCGGCTGTAGCCGGAGCGGCAAAGGAGCTGACGACAGCCGCGACTGCCAGGGTTAGCGTCGCGGAGCGGGCGAATTTCGATGCAAACATTCTTTTTTCCTGAGTAAAAGTACTGGAAACAATGCAAGAGGACATTGTTTTCCATTTGATCCAACCACTTTATCGCAAAAGCCCTGAAATAAGTATCGGCGATAAGTAATGGTTGTACAACAGGGGTTAAATTTGTAACAGAGAAGGTTCCTGTTAGGCAGAGGTTGCATTGGAGCCAAGCTTCGGCAAACGGATGCGAAATGTAGTTCCCTGACCGTCGAGGCCGTCGTCGATTGCAATCGTGCCGTGATGGATGTCAACGATGCGTTTGACAATGGCAAGCCCAAGGCCTGTGCCAGAAGTCTTTGTGCCTAGCGCCCTGTAGAAGCGATCAAATACGCGTTCGCGTTCTCCGGGTGCGATGCCTGGACCGTTGTCGCAGATTTCAATGATGGCTCCATCTGAGTCTTCATCTGTAAGGGTACGAATTTCTATGCGACCGCCTTCTGGCGTGTACCGAATGGCGTTGTCTGTGAGGTTTGTCATCATGAGACGTACGGCGTCCTCCAGTCCTTCCGTCGATGCCGCATCGGTGACGGTTGCAATCGTAATGTTTTTCTGGGAGGCTATGGGGGTCATGTCCTCACAGACACTATGTGCCAGACTGTCAAGCTTGATCGTACTGGCAGGGTGTTTCGTCGAGTCCGGATCGAGACGCGCGAGTGTGAGGAGTTGTTGTACGAGGCGGGTGGCGCGGTTAATGCCTTCATTCAGACGTTCGAGACTTTTATCACGAGCTTGTTCGGTTTTGGCGCGTTGCGCGAGCTGGACTTGGAGCTTTAGGGCGGTAAGAGGGGTTCGAAGTTCGTGGGCGGCATCAGACGCAAATCGTTGTTGCGCGGAGAGGCTCTCGCTCAGGCGACCGAGCAGGTGATTGATGGCGTTAACAAGACCGGCAAGCTCAAGGGGCAGCCCTTTCGTCGAAATGGGTTCAAGTGATGTGGGCGAACGGCGAGCAACGGATCGGGCTGTTTTTTCGAGTGGTGCAAGGCCGCTTCCAACAACGATCCAAACAGCGATAGCAATGAAAGGTAGAAGCAGACAGAGTGGTTGCAGGATGCGGAAAGCTGATGATGCGGCGAGTTCGGTACGCACAGCTGTATCCTGTCCCACTGTAATGATAAGCGGGCCGGCAGCGGCTGAGAACGTGCGCCAGTTGATGCCGTTAAGCTTTGCGCTGGCAAATCCGGGGGCATCGGGCAACGGCAGATATGGCTGATCTTCGCGCTGCCAGACAGTATTGTTCGCAGAGTCGTAAACCTGAACCACAATGTGATAAGACTGAGCATCGCCGATGATGGTGAGACGATTGGGATCACTAAGCGGGATGGTTTGCTTGACGGATTGTGCTAGTGATTCCGCCGTTTCCTTCAGGTGCGTATCAAGGAACTTGTTGAATTCCGTTTGCGCGGAAAAGAACGTTGCAGCAGCCGTTGTAAAACCGGCTGCCAGCAACGCGCCGATCAATGTGATCAGGAGCTTCCTGCGGATCGAGTGCATGGAGACTAAGTTTCAAGAAGATAACCAACACCGCGCACGGTTTTGATGGCACTGTCGGAAAGCTTCTTTCTCAGATGATGAATGTGAACTTCGATGGCGTTTGAGCCAACGGTGTTGTCCCAGTTGTAGAGTTTTTCTTCAAGCTGAGAACGACTCCAGACTACGCCTTGGCGCTCGGCGAGAGCAGCAAGCAGTGCATACTCTTTGGAGGAAAGAATGACAGGTTCGCCATTAAAGGTGACCTCGCGCGTAGCAGGCGAAATTTTAAGAGCTCCACGTTCGATAACAGGGTCTGCACGACCTGCGGAGCGGCGCAACAGAGCGCGTACGCGTGCGGACAGCTCGTCAAGCTCATAGGGTTTTATGAGATAGTCATCGGCGCCGCTGTCCAGTCCTTTGACGCGGTCATCAACGGTATCGCGAGCAGTCGTCACAAGAACGGGGGTAGGGTCGCGTCGAGCACGAACCTCTTTAAGAACCTGTAGACCATCTTTGCCTGGGAGGCCAAGGTCAAGGATAACGAGAGAGAACGGTGTGGTTTTCATGGCGAGCAATGCTGACTGACCGTCACGAACCCAGTCAACCGCATAATCCTCGCTTTCGAGGAAGGCAACGAGGCTTTCACCGATCATGTCATCATCTTCTGCGACAAGAATTCTCATGGTTTTTCTCTTGAAATCGTTGATGCAGGCGGCAGAGCACGGTTCTTAGCACTACGGCAGCCATGTAGGCGAGCAGCGTTAGACCGGGCAGTGTCATCCTCACGTGCGTAAGTGTGGTCATCGTCGTCATGAGTCGCTCTGCAACCGGCATGAGGACAAGAATCCAGAAAAGGGTCCAGATCACGGTAAAGAGGATGGTATAAAGGCAGACGACGAAATTGCCGCCGCTTTGGACTGCCAATGAGGCAGGACCTTGGAAACGCCATCCGATGGCAGGCACGATCCTTGCGGCTGTGCCAACAGGACCATGATCTCGAAGCCACAGCCCTATTGTATAGTCGCAGATCGATTGCGGCAGATCTTTTCTGTTCTTTTGGCGTCGCATGCCATTTTGCCATAGCAATATGGTGAGAAACGCTGAGCCGATCGCGACGACGGCCGCACTTTCAACAGGTCCAGTAATGCGAGCAGTCGCAAAAAGTACTGCAATGAAAATGGCGGCAGTTCTGTCCGCAAAGGCAAATAGAAAAAGGAAGGGAAGCGCCCAGTCGCTGATAAAATTCATGGCGATGTGTTGGCGAAAGAGTCAAGGCAAGATTATTTTAGAGGAAGAACTATGGAACCCCGAGTATATGAACCATCTGACGGTACGCGTATCATCGCGCATGTCGTTTATGGTCTTCACAGTGTTTCGATTCTGCTCGGGCTAATGACGGGCGCCTCCATCGCGGGCGCCTTCATCTTTTCATGGCCTTCCATTCTGGCTGTGATCTTGAATTACATTTTTCGAGGCGATGCGGAAGGCACATACCTTGAAAGCCACTTTGCCTGGCAGATTCGTACTTTCTGGATGGCTGCTCTTTGGCTTGTTGTGACTTGGCTTTTGGGCACGGTTCTGCTTTTTTTGGGGATCGGGCTTTTTATTTGGATTATCGGTTTTCTCGTCCTCGGCATCTGGATTGCGTATCGCATTGGTTACGGTTGGCTCAGACTTGGACGTCACGAGGCGCTTCCGCTTTGAAGGTGCGGACGGAAAATGCGAAAAAGGAAATTTTAGAAATGGCTTTGGGGGCAACCGTCTATAAGGCGACGATCGATGTTTCGGATCTTGATCGAGACAGTTATGGCAACTATGTACTGACGATTGCGCGTCATCCTTCCGAAACCGAAGAGCGTTTGATGCTTCGTGTGCTGGCGTTTTGTCGGCTTGCGGGGGAGCGATTGGAATTTGGTCGCGGACTTTCAACCGAGGGTGAGCCTGCACTTTGGGAACTCGATGATACTGGTGCGATCGTTCAGTGGGTTGAACTAGGATGTCCTGATGTTAAGCAGGTAAGAAAGGCAGCCGGCCGTAGCGAACATGTGCAAATTGTTGCTTATGGAGAGGATCGTGTCGGACCTTGGTGGGATAGCAATAAGGGAGATTTTGCAAAGATCGGAAAACTTACCGTTGTTAGTGTCTCTGATGAACAGGTGACGGCGCTTGCCGCTATGGCATCGCGCAATATGAAGCTTGCTGTGACGATTCAGGACGGCATTCTCTGGATCAGCGATGATCGGGATTCACTCCAGGTTGAGGTGATGATTTTACAAACCGAGCACGAACGATATTCGGATTTTTGATCAGAATAGGGTTAGCCAAGCCGTCCGGTGGACGGCTTTATTTATTTTGAGCGGAGGCTATCTGCCATGCGCCAGAAAGCTCCTTCAAGGAATAGGCGGAGATCTTGATCAGAAATTGTTTCCTGAATGGCTGAGCGCATGCAACACATCCATTCATCTCGTGTTTTCCCATCAATAGGGAAGCTTCTATGGTTTTCTCTCAGCATTGGCATGCCATGGCGTTCT